>NZ_JBKOUC010000032.1:0-19872 GCF_046764815.1 Aphanothece stagnina RSMan2012 | reverse complement strand
GATGATCTGCTCGGGGGTGTGACGCTTGCGTTTCATGGGGCTTCTCCTGGCCAAGTCTGGCCGGTCGGGAAGCTCTCATAAGGACTGGTTCAGTTTCTGGGGTCCACGCCAGGCCCACCGTGAACGCCTACTGCTCGGTGGTGGCAGCCGGCTGCGATCGGGTGCAGACCCTTGCCAGCCGCACCATCCGCTCCATCTCGATGAGCACCGCCACCCCCGACGGGTCCAGGGCGCGGCCCTGGACCTTCGCCAGCGCTCCAGTGCTTCCTCTATGACCATCTGGACTGGCCGCATCGCGCGACAGGCTCCTAGCCTGAGGCTCAACTCCACGCCGATTCCGCTTGAACAAGATCACTGGACCACTGCGCAGGGCCGTGTTCTATGGCGCGATCAGCTACGGAGGGCTTGTTCTGATCAACAATGCAGAGCTTGACCTCCCGAACATGTGGATCGCCTATCTGCCGATGTTTATCGGGGTCTATGTCCTGACGCAGTGGCTGGATCGCAAGATTGGGAACTGACAGGGGGCCAGGCGTATCTATCTTGAGGGAGCCCCTTCAGGGCCAGTGCCCCTCTTCATAGGTCAACGATGGGGGCTTTCAAGACAAACCCAGCCACCTCAACTCAGGGACATCGGGGAGGGGGTTAGGACCTCAGCAGACCCTGGATTGGGTTGGCGCCCAGAGGTCTTACACGGCCTAGAGGGGGCCAGAGGTCCCCAAGCCCGAGGATCTCAGCCCGAAGACCAGATGCATGGGCTGCGGGGCTGAAGGGCCCTGAGCCTGGCGGACGAACGACAGCAAGCACGACATGCCCATCACTGAGCGGGTTGCCTTCTGTCAGGCGCTGCTGCGACATCAGGGGATCGTCATGGAGCCGTCCTGAGATAGAGGCGTTTGGGGGTGTGGCCGGCTGAGGCCGCCGGCCTGCGTCTGTGTTCTCTGATCATTGCGCCCAGTCGCGGTCGTGCGGGAAGGGGTGCTCGAGCCGGGAAACAGCCGCCGATTTGCCCCATAAAGCAGGTGGCATCCGCACTTAGCCCTGTTCAGGCAAGAGCTGCTTGATCCCGCGGCAATCCCCATGTGCTGACAGAGCCGCGGCTGCCCGGGGGGCAGAGGGGATCATGTGAAGGATTGTGATGTTGGGTGGTCGATGGCCTTTTCCCTGTTCCCCGCAGCAGCCCTCTTCAACAAAACAGTGGTCCAGCTGCGCGAGCTGGCCCGGCGCCTGGGCGTCAAGAGCTACGCCCGGCTTGCCAAGGGAGAGCTGGTGGAGGCCTTGAGTCAGGTTCAGCCAGAGGCACCCGCTGAACAGCCAGTTGTCTCCGCCACAGCCATGGCTGCTGAGATCACAGCGGCAGCGATCCCAACGCGGCCGTCTGCCACCACCCGTGTGGTTTTCCTGCCGCGGGATCCCCAGTGGGCCTATGTGTTCTGGGAGATCAGCAGCGACGATCGTGCGCGGGCCACGGCTGCAGGCGGGCAGCAGCTCTGCCTGCGAGTGGCTGATGTCACCGGCCTGCCCCTCGGGGCTGCCCATCCCCACGCCCTGCAGGAGCTGGTGGTGGATACGGACGCACGGGAGTGGTACCTGCCGGTACCACTCTGTGATCGCGACTATCGCGTCGATCTGGGCTATCGCCTGGCCGGCGGCGGCTGGTTCTCCCTGGCGGTGTCTTCCGTGGCGCGGGTGCCGGCGCTGGAGCCCAGCTCAGGGATGGCCGATGGGTTTGCAGCCTTTTCCCTGGAGGCTCCGATCGGTGCGATCTCGGAACCGGTGCCAGCTTTGAGCAGTGGCGGGGTAGAGCACGAGCGCTTTTACCGGCTGGCCACGGTCGCCAGCTCCCGCAGCCGCCGCGTCGGCTCGGAGGTGCTGCATGAGAATGATTTTGGTGGCGAACAGGCAGGGTTGCTCAATGCCTCAGGAGCTGGGGTGTGGGCCAGCGGCCGGAGCGAATCGGGCAGTGGTCTGCTGCGCCAGCGCTCCTTCTGGCTGGTGGCTGATGCCGAGCTGATCGTCCACGCTGCCACCGAACCGAGCGCCAGCCTGTTCATCGGCGAAGCGCCGGTGGCTTTAAACGCCGACGGCACCTTCCGCGTGCACGTGCCCTTCCGCGATGGCGAGCAGCTCTATCCGATCCGTGCGGTCGCTGCCGATGGGGAGCAGGAGCGCTCGATCCGGCTGGAATTCCAGCGCCGCACACCAGAAGCCCAGGTGAACACCCGGGAAGAGGCGGAGCTTGCCTGGTTCTGAACATCAGCCCATGCCGGTTCCCCCACTGAAACGTGCTCGTCGCTGAGCAGCGGTTGGACCTCCGGAGCCGCCATCAGCGTCTCCAGGAACCTGCCCATCACCTGCTCACGCAGCAGCCGCTCCCTGGTCTTGGGGAACCTGGTGGGATGCCGGACGGGATCATCCGGATCGAGGCCGACCAACCAACCGATCGAGCGCCTGGACCGATCAAGGGGGTCACGTCAGTCCGGCCCGGGTGCTTGACGCGGATCCCGTCGCCATCGCCGATCGAGAGCACTCAGGGGGGTGGAGCTGGCTGCAGGCTGGGGCCCCGGAGGGGACTCAGCAGCTGAGCAACTCCCGCAGGAACTGATCGCTCAAGGTCACAGCCGCGGCCCAGTTCTCCGCCTCGCTCAGGCCTGAGCTGCGGGTCGGCTTGAAGCTGTGGTCACCGCTGGGGATCCAGCCCAGCTGCACCTGCGGCGAGAGCCTGTAGGTCTCCACGTCCTCTCTCCGGCCGAACGTGTCCCGCTCCCCTTGCAGGATCAGGGTTGGAGTCTGCAGCCCCGCCAGGTGCTCGGTGCGCAGCTGCAGCGGCTTGCCGGGCGGGTGAAAGGGATAGCCCAAGCACAGACAGCCGCGCACCCCATCGCTGGCAGACAGGTCATCGAGCAGCAGGCTGGCGACCCGACCGCCCATTGACTTGCCGCCGATGACCAGCGGCCGCTTCGGCCCCCCTGTCTTCTCGAGCTGCACCTGCTGGCGGAACGCCTCCAGCAGCACCGGCATCCGGTCGGGCCCGTGCCGGCGACCCGTTTCTCGCATCCGGACCATGTAGGGAAACTCAAAGCGCACCACCCGCCAGCCACAGTGCGCCAGCCCACTGGCGATGGCCGCCATGAACGGACTGTCCATCGCTGCACCAGCCCCATGGGCCAGCAGAACGGTGGCTGGCGCGGACTCGGGCCCGTCGATCAAGCGGGGCGAGGAGAGGGTGGCCTCAGCGTTCATTGGGTCGTTGCTCGCGTAACCCACCGGCGACAATCCGTCCGCCTCAACGTCGCCGCCCCGAACGAGAACGATCAGCGCAGCTGCCCCTCACTCCTCCTCGTCGGCCCCTCCCGCCGGCACCAGGCGGATCTGCTTGCGACCCAGCTTGATCTCGAACTCATCTCCCGGCTTGAGGTCGAGCAGGCCGGTGTAGGCCTTGCCCACCAGCAGATTGCCGTTGCCCTGCACGGTGGCCACGTAGCTCAAGCTGCGGCCAGCCTTCCCTTTGCCGTTGCCACCACCCTCTCCGAGGCTGACGCCTTTGGCCTCCAGCAGGGCCTCGTAGAAGGCGGTGAAGTTGAGGCGCTCACCGCCATCCTTCTTGGTGCTCACATAACCAGCGGCCCGCACCAGATCGGATTTGGAACCATCTCCGAGCTCTTTGACTTTGGCGAGCAGTTCAGATCCGGTGAGGGCCATGGTGGTGAAGCATCCACTAACGGCACTCTAATGCTCGGGCTGTTGGCTGTGAGCGCTACACGGTTCGGGGGTAGCCCTCATGGGCGGAGGCTTTTGCAGAGCTTTGCCATCACCATTCCCATCCAGGACCGTGTGACCTCGGCGCAGCACTTCCTGCATGCGGGCACGGCGCATCCCTGTCTTGTCAGCATCGGCGACGGGGAAGCCTGCCCATCGCTCATCGCCACGCTGAAGGGGGTTCAGGGGGTACGGGAACAGGAACACCGGCAAGCCGCCGCCGCCGGGAAAGAGGCCTAACTTGAGGTTGAGGGGAGATTCGGAAGCCAACCCGGACCCTGCCTTCCAAGAGAATCCGGCCAGGGATCCCCCGAGCCGGTGGTCACAAAGGAGGTGCGCCCAATGTGCGTGAAACCGCCGTGAACTCGATGGCGCAGCGCGAACGCCTTCCCGTAGGTGCAGAAAGCCATACGCCACTGCTGATCCCCGCGTGTTGAACCCCCGGGCTGCATAACCCGGGTGTGGATCACAAGCGAGAAGGTCAAGCCCCGAGCATCTCTTCTTGCAGACGTGATCTCACTCCTTGCCTGCCAGGCCCCAGACAGGTGACACGTGAACCCCAGACACCCGACCGGCCGTCCCTGGTGTGAGGAGGTGACCGCCGCAACCGGTGCAAAGGCGCCCCCCACGGGGCGCCTTCCTGCTTGAGGACAATCATCAGGGTGACGCGGAACTGGCGGCCAGCTACGGGGTGGTGGAGGCGGAGGGTCGCCCGCTTGATCCCCGATCGGCGGATTCCCCGGCATCCCATTGCAGGCATCGACAGGATGGACGGGTCGCGGAACCCTGATGGACAGCACCGCCAGTTCAGCCTCCACACCGCTGCTGCTGATCCACCCGATCGGTGTCGGCCTCTCCTCGAGGTTCTGGGATCGGTTCATCCGCTGCTGGACGACGCGTGACCCCACAGCAGAACTGCTGGCGCCGGATCTGATCGGTTGCGGTGATGCTCCCTGCCCGGAGCAACCACTCACCCCGGAAAACTGGGCCGAACCGCTCATCAGCCAGCTGCGGGAGCGCGGTTCGCGGCCGGCCGTTCTCGTGAGCCAGGGCGCCTCCCTTCCGATCGCGCTGGCGCTCCAGGCCGGGGCGCCTGAACTGGTGCGTGGCCTGGTAGCGATCAGCCCGCCGGGCTGGCGCGTGCTGCAGGAGGCATTCCCACCAGAGCGGGCCCACACACTGTGGCGGCTGCTGTTCCGTGGACCGGTCGGAGGGCTCTTCTATCGCTACGCCCGGCGCCGCAGCTTTCTGCGTGCGTTCTCGCAGAAGAATCTGTTCGCCCGCGCCGAAGACGTCGATACCGAATGGCTGGACACCTTGGTGGAGGGATCCCGCTCGATGGCCACCCGCTGGGCCGTGTTCTCCTTCCTCGCAGGTTTCTGGCGCCGGAACTGGGAGCCACAGCTCGCGGAACTCACCATTCCCCTGCTGGTGGTGTTCGGGGAATCAGCCACAGGCATCGGACGCGCGCGGTACTGGGACGATCTCAGCGAGCGCCTGGCCACCTATCGCTGCACCTTGCCGCAGGCCGCCATCACCACCATCGAGGGCAGGAACGTGTTGCCGTATGAGTCCACAGAGGCCTGCGTCTCCTGCGTGCGCGACTGGCTGAGCGGCCTGAGGTGATCGCCCACCAGGCGTTCGCTGAACAACCCGTCTCCCCCTGCGAAATGGCCCATCCGCTCAGCTGAGAGGCACGGTCAACAGGCGCAGAGGGGTTGGCGGAGCGGGATTCAGGTCGCCAGGGCCGCGCCCCGGACCTCCGCCAGCGCTCCATTGCTGCCTCCGTTCTCCTCAAATGCAGCTCGCTGATCCTCTACTTCAGCCCCCACCTAACCCGGCGAATCCTTGCCTGGGCGGAAGGCCTGTTCAGGGCACCAGATCGCGGCAAGGGAATCTCCCAGGCCCCGCGTGCGGCCCTGCAGGTGCTCCATCCCCACCCAGGCGCAGACAAGGCCATCGAGGCTGTCTTCCAGCGGCTTGAGGGCAGCAAGAGCGGAGACCTGCTCAGGCTCCGGCAGAGGCAGGGCGATCGCCCCGATGTGCTGATTGAGGGCGGTTCGGATCTGCCGGAACTCCACCAGCAGCCGGCGGATCCTCTCGGACACCGGCAACTGCTCAGCCTTCCAGTACTGAAGCGAGCGGCTGACCTTGTAGGGAACCCGGTAGTCGCGCTGCAGCAGCGCCAGCAGGGCGACATGGGGATAGACCTCGATCACCCCGCGAGGCCCAGCGCAATCTGTGGCGGTGTGCAGGGGGTAGCCCCTGCTCTGCAGCTCCTCACGGATCCGGTCAGCGATGGCTCCAGGCCGCTGGGCCGTCGGGCTATGGACGGCACAGCCCCGGTTGCCGAACAACCGCGATACCTCACGATCGGCCGCACGTCGCTGGGCGATCGGCTCGGCGGAAAGCGGCATGTCGAAGGCGATCAGATCCACCGGCCCTCCGCCAAGACGTTCAGCGGCGTCCAGCAGTGCATCGATCTCTGGCCTGCTGCCCTGCGGCCGTGCCGCCCAGTCCACAGGGGTGCCATGGGCCAGGTCGATGAAGCTCTGATAGCTGGGAGCCAGGGCCACACACGACCATGCATCTCCGCGCTGCTGCACCAGGGCCACACCACTGGGCTGATGGGCCGTCCAGGCCGCATCGATCCCCAGCACCAGGCCCCCGGCAACAGGAGTTGGCCTCTCGATCCTCACCGCCGTGCCGGATGCACACACCCTGGCTGCAATCTGGCAACCCGGCGATCAAGCCGCGATCCGCCAGGCCATGGCCCTACCGGCCACGGTGCTCTGCTGCGCCAGGAGAACGCGACCGTCTACGCCAATCCCCGCTCCAGTTGGGCGGCCCTGGCCACCTGGGTGCAGTTCAGCGGCTCCGCTGCAGACATGTTGGGTGCCACTGCCCTGCTGAGGGGTTGAGCGGGGGCCCCACGCCCCTGCAGCCCTTCGCCAATGCACGGCTCCTGCTGCATGAGACCTCCATCCCCGGCGTCGACACCGGTGACTTCACCTACAACGGCATCCTCTGCCGCAGCGCCCGTCTGCCGCCCAAGCCGGGGGCGATCTGGCTGAGCAGCGAGCTGGCGTGGCAGCAGCACGGCCGGTGATGCCGCTGTGGACCCCTACGCCCAGCACACCCAGTTCTCGGTGCTGGAGTTCGGCGCCAGCTACGGCTCCGGCGGCATCGGCGCCCTGGTGCAGCCGCTGATCCGGCCGATACTGAACAGGCGCGTCTGATGTGATGAGCCGCTCTACAGCCCAGCCTGCAGGCAGCCTGGAGCAGGTTCTTGCGCTCCTGCGTGAGCACCGTGGCGAGTGGCGGCGGCGCTACCAGCTGCAGCGAATCGGTCTGTTCGGCTCCATGGCCCGTCGGCAGGCCACGGCTGGCAGTGATGTGGATGTGTGGGTGGAGCTGGATCCGCTGACGCCGTTTGCCACCGTGCATCTCAAACAGGAACTGGAAGAGCTGCTGCAACGCCCCGTTGATCTGGTGCGCCTGCGGGAGCGGATGAACCCGGCTCTGCGAGCGGCGATCCTCAAGGACGGCATCAGCGCGTGAGTGACGAGCTGTTGCTGGTGCTCGTTCCGCTGCGGCAGGCACTGGAGCGGTACGAGCGCAAGGCCAACCCGCTGTTACAGGATCCAGGCCTGCTGGAGCAGGAGGAAGGCCAGGGTCTTCTGGATGTGATCTGTATGCAATTTCTGGCTGACGGAGAAGCTCTCAGCAGCAGGGGACTCCCCCTGCTCGTGCCGTGCAGACCCAGGCCGGCAGTCCTAACCTGTTGTACAGGGAGTTGGACGCCTCAGATGCAGGTGGTGAGCTTTTCGGAAGCCCGCGAGAGCTTCAAGGCGGTGCTGGATCGTGTCGAGGCCGACGCCGATGTCACCCTCATCACACGGCGCCACGCCCAGGGTGCCGTGCTGATGTCGCTTGACACCTACAACAGCCTGATGGAGACGGTGCATCTGCTGCGCGCTCCCGCCAATGCCACCCACCTGCAGCGCTCACTGGAGCAGGCCGATCGTGGTGAGCTGCTCGACCATCCCCTGATCGACGCCGATCTGGTGGATGCCGGCAACTGAGCGGCTGGCGTGGACGCCGGCAGCCTGGGAGGACTATCTCTACTGGCAGGGCCAGGACCGCAAGCAGCTGCGGCGCATCAACCAGCTGATTCAGGCCTGCCTGCGGGATCCCTGCGTGGGCATCGGCAAACCGGAGCCGCTGCGGGAAAACCTCTCCGGCTGCTGGTCACGCCGCATCGATGACGAGCATCGGCTGGTGTATCGCCTGGCAGCGAACCTGCTGGTGATCCTGGCCTGCCGCTACCACTACCGCTGAAACGGGAAGCTCGGCAATAGCCCATGACCTCCCTGGGGCCCGGCCCCACCCAGCTCATGGGCCTCACCCTGATCGAGGCAGCCCAGTACGAAACCCTCCTCGAGCACCTCGCCGTGCTCAAGACCTTCTCGGAGGGGGAACTGGTTTCGCGGCTGCCAATTCTGAACATCAACGGCAGCGGCCTGTGATGCCGATCGAGGGCCGTCGCTGTCGTGGCAAACCTGGCCCACGCAATCGCACACCTCACCTGGGCTGAGCCAGGCCAGCGCCTCCAATCACAACAGGGAGATCTGCTGCTCCCAAACGTAGAAATCAAAGGGCGGGGATGTCATCTCTTGCCTTGAGTCTTTCGCTGACAGCTGCAGCATGGCTCATCAGAATTGAACCAATCAGTGGGATCGGTCATGGCAGCAGTCAGCGGAAGACGTGGGCGGCTGATCAGCGTGCTGGCCTGCCTGGCAGCGGCGGGTTGGCTGCTCCCTGCGGCACAGGCCGAACCGCAGCAGGCGCTGGCGATCCTGCTCAAGCAGCTGCAGGCCAAGCCCATGGGCCTCTACGACGGTGTGCGTCTGTTCCGGCTGAACCAGCCCGGTGGCGGCACGCTCACCCTCACGGTGAGCTGCGAGCGCGAGCAGTGGCGTGTGCAGAACAGCGACAGCGCCAAGGGCCAGCCCAGCTTCTACGACACACCCTTTCTCTCCGCCAAGGGGATTGGCCGCACCTGGGTCTGCACCGGTCCTGCGCGGGTGCTGGAGTGACGTTCAGCCGCTCGCGCTCAAACCGCGCCACGATCTGGGTGAGCAGGGCCCGTTCAGCCGCCCATTGATCGCCCGTTTGGGTGATCAGCAGCACACTCAGCTCCACCGCCAGCGGCGTGATCCGTTTCACGCCACGCACCAGCGGCGGCTCCAGCATCAACGGTTTCCACTCAGGCCTGGCCGCAAAGGCCAGGCATTCCTCCCGCAGCACAGCCAGGGCCTGCTCCAGGTGCGCACTGTCTGGTGGCAGCGGCACGCAGCCGCAGTCCCAGCTGATCGGGCTGCATGCTGCGCCGTGCATGGCGCAACCGGCGCTGCAGCACCTGTTGCCAAGGCTGGGCCAGCTGTTCAGGCCCGAGGCCGTGCAGCTGACCGTCGGCCGCGGTGACCGTGAGCAGTGGCAACGGCACAGGCCTGCCCGGCACACGCGCCTGCAGCACCACGGTGCCGCCAGGGCCAGGAATGCTCTCGACCTCCAGCTGATCGGCCTTGCATGGAGGCCATGGGATCAGCCGGGGCGGTTCAAGCGCTTCAGGCGCAGGGCGCTCACCGAGACGATGGCTTCGAAGTCGGCCCTGCATGACGATGCGTTGCCGCTGGTCACGAGGGATGTGGATCCCGCTGCTGCTCCTGCTGTCTCCAGCCTCCGGTTCGATCGTGGCTGCAACGGGATTCGGAGGCTCCGTCGATGGAAGACACCCCGCCTGAGCACCAGCCAGGAGTGCGCTGACGATCCGGCCCCTGCTCCAACAGTCCTGACCAGATGTGACGTTCCTGGCGTGTCGCTGCTCTGCGAGAACAGCCCTGTCGCCGTCCACTGCGCCGCCCCAGGTGCCCCGGACCCAACGGAACGTCCCGGTTGACACCTGGCCCCAGGTGCCAGCGCCGGCAGCTCCGACCACAACTAAAACCACCTGATCTGACGATCAACCGACCGCACAGCTGCGCCCGCCCCCCTTGGGAAGGCACCACGGCTGAGCAGACAAAGCCCGGGGCCAGCGCTCCGGGCTTTGTTGTGACCATGCTGCGGGCCAGGGCACAAGCAAGGAAATGGACTGCGACTGTGGAGCGGATCCATCCGCGGCGCTGGAACGCCGAACCCTGTGGATGGTGCTCGTGATCAACTCCGTCATGTTCGTGGTGGAGCTTGCCTTTGGCCTCCGCGCCGATTCCAGCGGTCTGATTGCTGACTCGCTCGACATGCTCGCCGACGCGGGTGTGTACGGCATCAGCCTGGGGGCTGTGAGCCGCAGCCTGAAGCGACAGCGCCGTGCCGCGCAACTCAGCGGCCGGCTTCAGATCCTGCTCGCGATCTGGGTGCTGTTGGAGGTGCTGCGCCGCAGCGTCCTTGGCCTTGAACCGATGAGCGCCGTGATGATGGGCATAGGCGCTCTCGCCCTGCTCGCCAACCTGCTCTGCCTGGTGCTGGTGCGTCGGCACCGCAATGGCGGAGTGCACATGCGCGCCTCGGTGATCTTTTCCACCAACGACACCCTGGCCAACCTCGGCGTGATCGTCGCCGGCCTGCTGGTGGCCTGGACCGGCAGCCCCATCCCCGACCTGCTGATCGGCACCGCCATCAGCCTGCTGGTGCTCAACGGCGGCCTCCGCATCCTTCGCGAGGCTCGCGCCTCACGCCCGTGAGCCGTCTGTCGCCTGGGTGCTCAGCTGACGCGGCGGCATCGGCAGACGGGTGCTCACCGCGAAGGCGAGGGCCACCAGCAGGGCCGAAGCCCACAGGCACGCCTGCAGACCACCCACCAGAAACAGGGCGCCGGAGAGCACGGTGCCCACCAGGCGGCCGGCAGCATTGGCCATGTAATAGAAGCCCACGTTCAGGCTGACATCCTCGGCTTCTGTGTAGGCGAGAATCATGTAGCTGTGAATCGAAGAATTCATCGCAAAGACCAATCCGAATGCGGCAAGGCCCACCACCACGGCAATGCCGGGATGGGCCGCCTCCCGCCAGAGGGCGATGGCGATCAGCGCAGGGATGGCCGTGAGCGAGCCGCTCCAGAACTCCACCGCTTTCACGCCCGGGGGGGCGCTCTGGCCCCAGCTGCGTCGCAGGGCGGGCGCCGATCCCTGCACGATCCCGTAGCCGATCACCCACAGGCCCATGAAGCCACCCACCTCCCAGAAGCGCCAGCCCAGGGCCTGCTGCAGAAACACCGGCAGGGCCACCACGAACCAGACATCACGGGCGCCGAACAGGAAGAAGCGGGCCAGCGACAGGATGTTGATGCCTGCGGATTTGGAAAACAACGCGGTGAAGCTTGGCTCAGCTTCATGCGGCCGATCTCCGCCGGCAGAACCAGGGTGAGCAGGAAGGCGAGAAACAGACCGGCCGCCATCGCACCCACCGCCGCGTTGAAGCCGATCGTGGTGAGCAGCAGACCCCCTAGGAAGAAGCCCACGCCCTTGAGTGCGTTCTTGGAGCCGGTGAGAATGGCCACCCACTGGAACAGTTGGCCTTCGCCCTTGCCGTGATCCTCCGGTGTTTCCGGCACCACGGTTTTGATGGCGCTCTTGGCGCTCATCTTGTTGAGATCCTTGGCGATGCCGCTGATGGCCTGAGCCACCATCACATAAGCGACGCTCCACCACTTCGGCCAGGAATCAGCCACCGGAATCAGCATCAGCAGTGCCGCCACCTGCATGAGGGTGCCGGTCCACAGCGTGAGCCGCAGCCCGAAGCGGGCGCCCAGCCAACCGCCATAGAGATTGGTGATCACCCCGAAGAACTCATAGAAGAGAAACAGGAAGGCGATCTCGAGGGTGCTGTAGCCGAGCTCATGGAAGTGGAATACCACCAGCATGCGCAGGGCGCCGTCGGTGAGCGTGAACGCTCAGTAGTTGGCGGTGACGATCGCGTATTGCTGCAGCGCAGAAAGAGCCTGGCGCGGTTGCTTCGAGGCCTCGATCGAGGTGGGTCGTGGGTCTCTGTTCATGGCCTGGTCTCAACGCTCATCCAGCAGGACGACATGGCTCACCAGATCAGCCATGCGGCAGCTGTAGCCCCACTCGTTGTCGTACCAGGCGTAGACCTTGAGCTGGCTGCCGTTCACCACCATCGTGGAGAGGGCGTCGATGATCGAACTGCGGCTGTCGTTGACGAAATCCACAGACACCAGCGGCCGGGTTTCGTAGCCGAGGATGCCGTGCAGAGGGCCATTCGCGGCGGCTTCAAAGGCGCCATTCACCTCCTCCACCGTGACGTTGCGCTCCAACTCGAAAACTGCATCGGTGAGCGAGGCGTTCAGCAGCGGCACCCGCACGGCGTGGCCGTTGAGCTTGCCCTGCAGCTCCGGGAAGATCAGGCCGATGGCCTTGGCCGATCCGGTGCTGGTGGGGATCAGGCTCTGCAGGCAGGAGCGGGCGCGGCGCAGATCGCTCTTGAAGCCATCGACCACCACCTGGGTGTTGGTCACATCGTGCAGGGTGGTGATCGAGCCGTGGCGGATGCCGAAGCTTTCGTGCACCACCTTCACGACCGGAGCCAGGCAGTTGGTGGTGCAGGAGGCGGCGGTGAGCAGCCGGTGCCGCTCCGGGTCATAGAGGTGATGGTTGATGCCGAACACGATGTTCAGCGCCTCGGCACCGGCAATCTCTCCTTTGACGGGGCAGGCCACCACGACGCGCCGGAGGCCCACCGCATCGAAATAGGGCTGCAGGGTTTCAGGCGTCTTGTTCTTGCCGCTGCATTCGAGCACCAGCTCCACGCCCGTCTCCCGCCAGGGAACTGCAGTGGGCTCCTTCTCCTGGGTGTAACTCACGGGCTTGGTGCCCACGAAGAAGCCGCGCGTGTTGGTCTGCACCGCCTGCTGCCAGCGGCCGTGCACGGAATCGAACGCCAGCAGGTGCGCCGCGGTCTGGGCATCGCCGCCGGCGTCGTTCACGTGCACCAGCTCGATGCCGGGCCGGCCCCAGAGGGCGCGGAACACCAGGCGGCCGATACGGCCGAAGCCGTTGATTCCGATCTTCATGGCTGCAGCAGCCCGCTTCGGGGCGCGGAGGCCGACGCACCATAAATCAACTAGGATTGATGGGTTGTGTGTCGCCGGTCACATGCAGGTCAGCACCAGTTCTCCGGCGGGCCTCCGTCGAGCCACAGTTGGCCCTCCAGCCACCGCCATCGCCCCAGCGCCCGGATCGCTCGGCGCCGATCAGGCCAGGGCTCTGCTGAAGGCCCTGGCCGAACCGATCCGCTTGCAGCTGATTGAGGCCCTTGGAGGCGGGGAACGCTGCGTGTGCGAGCTCACCGAGCAGCTGGGCCTGGCCCAGTCCAAGCTCTCCTTTCACCTCAGGGTGCTGAAGGAGGCGGGGCTGCTGACAGACCGTCAGAGCGGCCGCTGGGTGTACTACAGACTCCGACCCGAAGCCATCGAACAGCTGCGGGGCTGGCTCTCCGGCCTGGCGGCCCACTGCACAACTCCCGCTGAACCTTGCTGTTGATGGCTATGGGCATCTTTGAGCGCTTCCTCAGCCTCTGGGTCGCACTCGCGATTGCCTCCGGCGTAGCCCTCGGCGCCCTCTTCCCGGGGGCCGCTCAGGCGATCGCATCGCTGGAGGTGGCACGCATCAATCTGCCCATCGGTCTGCTGATCTGGGGCATGATCTACCCGATGATGCTGGCGGTCGATTTCGGCTCCCTGGCCGGACTGCGGCATCAGCCCAGGGGACTGGTCATCACGGTGGTGGTGAACTGGCTGATCAAGCCGCTCACGATGACAGCCATCGCCTGGCTGTTCCTGCGCGGACTCTTCGCGGCCTGGATTCCAGACGAGCTGGCTGACCAATACATCGCCGGCATGATCCTGCTCGGCGTGGCACCCTGCACGGCCATGGTGTTCGTGTGGAGCCGCCTCAGCGATGGGGATCCCAACTACACCCTGGCTCAGGTGGCCATCAATGATCTGATCATGGTGTTCGCCTTCGCTCCGATCGCCGCGCTGCTGCTGGGCGTGAGCAAGGTGCTGGTGCCTTGGAACACGCTCTTCACGGCGGTGGGTCTGTTTGTCGTGATTCCACTGACGGCCGGTTGGCTCACCCGTGTGTTGCTGCACTCCACCCGTCGGATGGACCGTCTTGAGCAGCGGCTCAAGCCCTTGGCGATCGTGAGCCTGATCGCCACGGTATTGCTGCTGTTCATGGTGCAGGCCAGCGCCATCCTGGCTAATCCACTGGCGATCGTTCTGATCGCCATCCCCCTGATCCTGCAGACCTATCTGATCTTCTGGATCAGTGCCCAGTGGATGCGCCTGTGGCGCCAGCCCCATGCCATAGCGGCCCCCGGCGCCATGATCGGCGCCTCCAATTTCTTCGAGCTGGCCGTGGCCGTGGCAATCAGCTTGTTCGGACTCAATTCCGGAGCTGCGCTCGCCACCGTGGTGGGTGTTCTGGTGGAGGTGCCAGTGATGCTCTCGCTGGTGGCGATCGCGAATCGCAACGCACGCTTGTTCCCCTATCGAACCGTCTGAACCAGGCCCGATAGGCCCTTGAGAGAAGGACTCGCTCCTGAGCTGGCACCGCAGCCGATTACCACTGGGCTTCTGTCTTCCGCCAGCCTTCTTTGAGCTTTTTGTTCCAGAGCTTGAGCGCTTCCTGCCGGCTGAGTTCCTTGCGGTGCTTGAGCCGAGGCACGGGCTAGTCGGGCAGCAGCTCCTCGGTGATCAGCTCCAGCCGCTGGCTCCAGCGGTCCCAGTGGGTAGGCCGGAAGTGCAACACCTGCCGTCCATCGCTCAGCCAGCCAGGCTTGGGGGAGAGGGGCGGGTGCTTGCTGGTCGCCACGCGAGGTTCAGGCCACCTCCAGTGCACCAGCCACTCGGCATAGGCGCCACGGGTGCGGTTCTCCAGCAGGTGGCCGGAGTTCCAGCGGAGGAAGGCGTCGAGGTCACTCATGGCCGGTTGGATTCCGGGCGCAGCGGCACAAAGATCCGGTTGCCGTTGGCCTTGTTGGTGAACACGGCATTGCCCTGGACGTAGATCTCCCGTTCCCAGAGGCCGCCCAGGCTGTCTCGCAGGGTGGAGAAGGGGAAGCCTTCCTGGATCAGTCGGTAGGTCATCGCCGTGCCGTCCTTCCAGACGATCTGAACTGTGCCGTCGCTGCTGTGGCTGTCGCGGCAGGGGATCGGCCGGTCGTTGTAGGCGCAGTCCTTCCAGGGTTCGGCGCGGCTGGGGGCGCCGCCGATCAGCAGGGCCGCCATCGCGGCGATTCCCGAAGCCGACCGGGCACCGTGGCACCGGCCAAGTGCGGCTGGCAGGCACCGCAGCCGCTCACGCATCAGTACCCCCATCCACCGCTTGCACGACCCCCAGGATGGAGGCGGTGGAGCGTGACGGGAACGGGCCGATGTGCGTGAGTTGGTGCTGGCCATTGGCATTCCAGGATTTCGGCCATCTCTGATTCGGAAAGCTCAACGGTGACTTTCATGGTTTTCACCTCAGAGCGTCAGACGCCAAGGACAACATGGCGGCTCAGACCAGGCCACCCAGCCGGATGAGGGCACCCACCACCACAAAGGCGATCGCCAGAGCGGTGATGCCGCGGATGTGCCAGGCCAAACCGCTGAGGGTGGCGTCGGTGAGGTTGGGGATCAGCCGAAGCCGGGCGTGGATGGCCAGGGCAGCCGTGGCGGCAAGCAGCAACAGCTTGGTTCCCACCAGCATCCCGATTGGATTGGCCGGGCTGAACAGCCCCTGGAACCTCGGCAGGTAGATCCAGGTCATCCACAGCCCCGTCACCACCTGGATCGCCAGGGCGGTGAGGCCCAGCGGCTCGAAGGTCTCCTCGAAACTGCGGATCGCCGTCGCGCTCCGCTCCCGCAGGGCTCTGGGCAGCACCCCCAGGTCCAGCACCAGATGCCCGCCAGTCCACACCGTGGCGGCGAGGGCATGCACGATCACCAGCAGCGGGAAGACGGACATGGCAGCACCGGGGGATCTCCACCCACGATGGGTGCGATCCAGAGGGGCTGAGCGTGAAGGTGTTCGTGGACCTGTGGGTGGTGCCGATCGGCGTGGGGGTGCCCCTGGCGCCCAGCATCGCCGCCTGCGAAAGGGAGCTCACGACAGCCGCCCTCAAGATCCAGCTGCACCCCAACGGCACCGCCATTGAAGGGGAAAAGCAGCAGACCCTGGAAGGCAAGGTGGCCAGGGTGCAGGCGCTGCTCTGATGGCCGATCATCCGGAGGCGCCTGGAGCGATCCTCCACTTCTGGTTTGAGGAGTCTCGGCCTGGGCAGTGGTTTGCCAAAGACCCGGTCTTTGACGGGCAGGTGCGGGAGCGCTTCATCGGCCTCACACGACAGGCGATCGCCGGCGAGCTCGCCCCATGGAGCACTGAGGCGCCAAGCGCCCTGGCGCTGGTGCTGCTGCTCGATCAGTTCCCGCGCCAGATCTGGCGCGACACCGCCATGGCCTTCGCAGGCGATCCCCAGGCCCTGGGGTTGAGCCTGGGGGCGGTGGAGCAGGGCTGGCTGGAGGCAGAACCCGAGCAGGCGCGGCGACAGTTCTGGCTGATGCCGCAGATGCACAGCGAGGAGCTGGCGGTGCAGGAGGCGGCCGTGCCGCTGTTCGGGCAGTTCACCGACGCACGCACCGCCGAGTTCGCCCGCCGGCACCGTGACGTGATCGCCCGCTTTGGCCGCTTCCCCCATCGCAACGCTGCTCTTGGGAGGGTGTCGAGCGCTGCGGAGCTGGCCTTCCTGCAGACACCGGGCTCAGGCTTCTGAGCCATCGGGTCCCACGGCGGCGGCGGAAGGCGACCCAGGGCTGGCGCTGCAAGGTGCCGGCGTTCACCCTGCAGCCAGGGTGACGCTGACGACCCGCCCGCCCCCGATCTCGATCCGCTCGATCGCCGCCATCACCTGCCGCCGCCAGGCCGGTGTCATCTCCGGGGTTCGCGCCGATCGTGGGCAGCAGCTCAGCCAAGATCCAGTTTCAGCTGGCGGTCTGTGGTCGCCGCGTCGCCGCTCCCGCGGCGGCGGCGCTCCCCGGGGCGGAGTCCCGAACGCCTGGAGCCGTGCCGCTGCTGGATCGTGTCCGCCCTTTCCGAGAAGCCTTCCTGCCGCCGCCGGGTATGGATTCGCTCGCGGGCTTCCCTGGCCGCAGCGGCGGGATCGACGACGGGTTGCGGATAGTCCAGCCCCACCCCCCGGCCGGCCAGGAGCGGGCCGGCGTCCTCGAGGGTCCAGGGCCGATGGCGCTGGGCCGGCGGCAGCTGAGCCAGCTCCGGCAGCCACCTGCCGATGAAGCTGCCGTGGGGGTCGTGGTCCTCGCCCTGCTTGATCGGGTTGTAGATGCGGACGGTGTTGATGCCGGTGGTGCCCGCCTGCATCTGGCACTGACTCCAGTGAATGCCGGGCTCGTAATCCACGAACAGGCGCGCCAGCACCAGTCCGGCGTCGCGCCAGGGGAGGTTGAGGTGGTGGCAGGCCACCGAAAGCAGCATCGCCCGCATGCGGAAGTTGAGCCAGCCGGTGGCCCTCAGCGACCTCATGCAGGCATCCACAAACGGCAGTCCGGTGCGTCCCCGGGCCCAGGCCTCCAGGCGGACGGGATCACTTGAGGCCAGCCCCGCCATGAGTGGATGCAGTTCGCGGAATTCCAGGTCGGGCTGGCACTCCAGCTTCTGAATGAAATGGCAGTGCCAGTGGAGCCGTTCCTGGAACCCGCGCAGAGCCCGCTGCCAGGTACGGCCCACAGTGGAGCCGCTGGCGCCGGCGCCGAGCTCCTGTCGGCGGTGGCGGCAGGCGTGCACCACCTGCCGCAGCGACAGGGTGCCCCAGGCAAGGTGCGCCGAGAGCCGGGAGCAGCCGCTGGTGGCGGTGAGAGGGCTCGACAGGTCCAGGTGATACCGGGCTCCCCTGTGCTGCAGGAAGCTCTCCAGCAGGGCCAGGCCCTCACGGCGGCCGCCGGGCTGGCGGCCGGGGCAGGGATCATCCGCCAGGCCAAGCGCTGCAGCATCGGGCAACGTGCCCGGATCCACCCCCTCCAGGCAAGGCAGCCGCGGCGGCGGCGGCGAGAGCGGTTCGCCCATCAGCTCCTGCCAGCGCCGGGCCCAGCCGTCGCGGCTGGGCAGCCGTCGGATCACGCCGAACTGGCGGCATTGGCGCCAGGTGATGCCGTGCCTCCGGGCCCAGGCGGCCACCCGCCGGTCGCGGGCGTAGGTCCAGCCGTTTCCTGTCTCCTCATGGCTCCAGAGGCCGCCGATCCCGAAGCGACGCCGGGCTCGCTCCAGCACCTCCTCCACCTCTCCGACCCGCACCACCAGGGGCTGGCCCAGACAGGCCAGCTCCTGGCCCAGGTCGATCAGACTCTCAGCGCAGAAGGCCCACTGGCGGGCGGAGGCATCCGGCTGCCGCCACAGCTCCGGTTCGATCACCACCAGCGGCAGCACCGGCCCGTGGCGGCTGGCCTCAAGCAACGGCCGATGGTCGGTGACCCGCAGATCCCGCTTGAACCACATGACCTGCAGAGAGCCCACCGTCTCGCCGCCGCCCAACTCCGGCGTTCCACTTTGGCGGGTTGGTCATCGGACGGCGAGCACCGCCACCATGACCTCAGCGACCTGCAGCTCCGCCGAGGAAACGTGGAGTTCTCCCACGGGGTGTGCGAGGCCTGCATGGCGAAGCATGTCCCGGAAGTGGCACCGCTGGTTTGAGCCTCCAGCGAACCGAAGCGGAGAGCTGGCCCTAGCGAGGCCAGGCTTGCTGAGGTGAGCTGCCCGCTGTGAATCCTGAAGTGAGGTGTAGACCCTGCGCTGCTGCGCCACCCATCAGGGATTCAGACGCTCCTCCTGCCAGCCGTGGGCTCGTCTCCAGCGACGACGCAGGTGAGGATGATCCCTCAGCTCCAGCAACTCCACCTGGGCAAGATCAATGCGCAGCAGCTGGAAATGCTCCGGCAGCGGGGTTGCGTCGGCAAGCTCCAGCGGGAAAGCCTCTGCGGCATCAAACGCTGCCCCCGGTTCGGGCCAGCCCCAGAGGGCGCGGCCTGAAGGGGTGAGCTGGTACCAGTGCCGCAGGCGCGCATCCCTGTCCACGTCTGGGGGCAAGGTCAGTACGTCCCCGCGCAGGCGAAACTGAGAGCGGGCTTTGGGCAGCAGCCAGCACAGTTCCACGGCGGGCTGCTGCTGCAGCTCAACCTGTTTCGCACTGCGCCCGTCGGTGAGCAGATCCAACGCGGCGCCAGCGACCCAGCCACGAAAGACCAGGGTGCGCACCCGCGGGCTGCCATCGGGAGCGACGGTGGCGAGCTGCAGCCAGCGGGCCGCTGGTGAGCGGCCTTCCCGTTCGCGGGCCCCGCGGAGTAACGCTCGCCATGGCGGCAGTGCCATCACGTCGGCTTCGGCTGGCGTCGGTTCAGGGCCAGGGCACTTCCGATACCTGACGGGCTGCCGATCAGCGCGCTCCAACAGCGACTGGCTGCATCAGGCCACCACCTCCTGAGCCGGAATCGTCATCATCACGCTCTTCACCAGGCTGCAGGATTGCGCAGAGGCCAATGGCGGCGCTGCAGACAATGCTCAACACCAGCCGCAGGGGGAACTCGTTAGCCACTGGATCGAGGAACTCTCCCATCATGAGCCGCGTTGTTACAAACAGCAACATAAGTGATTTCCCCTGATCTGTAAAGGCTGTCCCTGCCGTGCAAGCACCTCCCACTTGTCCTGTCTTCTGGCCGCCCTTCCGCTTGTCACGGCTGCATGGCTGGTGGACCAGCCATGAAAAAAGCCCCCTCCTGGAGTGGAGGGGACCTAAGGGATTCGGGTTCACCGGACTGATCGCACAGAGTTGATCACCCTGTGTTCAGGCCGGTTGGTGATGCCGTCCTGGCGGCCTCAGCCGATCGCCGGGGCGGTCAGCGCCACGGGGGTGGCTTCCGCAGCGGCCAGGTCGAGGGGGAAGTTGTGAGCGTTGCGCTCGTGCATCACTTCCATGCCCAGGCCAGCGCGGTTCAGCACATCAGCCCAGGTGTTGATCACGCGGCCCTGGCCGTCGAGGATCGACTGG
>NZ_JBKOUC010000031.1:0-22564 GCF_046764815.1 Aphanothece stagnina RSMan2012 | reverse complement strand
CCGCTTTCCACGCTCTATCCCACGGGTCAAGTCCGTTGCTGCCTTCTTAAAAGTCGTAGGCTCTCTCCATAGTAAAGCAACATGCGACGGCAATCCCAGCCCACTTCGCTTTTATTTTCGCGGCCAACCTGGCCCATATCCGTTGCTTCCCAAAATCTTGCGGCCAAAGGATTCCAAGAAGCTGCTCAAAGCGCACATCGAGGCTTTCGGTAATCCTTACTTAGATCTAAATACTGTTCAGAGCAATATGATTTTTCGGCTCGCACGCTACGCTGAGCAGTACCATCCAACAAGTGGCTCGCTCAGTGATGTGAATGATTACCTCTCTTGGATGTGTCTTGCTCAACATCATGGCTTGCCAACATTTCTGCTCGATTGGGCCGTAAATCCACTTGCAGCATTGTTTTTTGCCTGCGACAACACTTCCAGTGTGGATGAAACACTTGACGGGGTCATTTGGTTTCTTGAACTGAAGACCACATTAGAAAGAAGCTGCACGAGCCTTCTGCATCTTGAGAAAATCCCCTTTCATCTCGACGAAATTGAGCATGGAGACGTGGATGAAGTGTTAAAAATTTGTCGGTCAACACGTATAGTAGAAGATCAACCGAAAATCATTGTCCCGCGCATGCTCACTCGAAGAATTGAGGTTCAAGCAGGAAGATTCTTGGCATCTTCCTGCGAAATGAGGGTGAACTATATTGAAACAAGTCCAGATCACATTGCTTGGAGAAGGATTTTCCCGCTAGCAGTCATCCCAATGGCTTGTAAAGTTGAAATTCTTCAGGAACTAAGGACGCTAAGAATTCATCGGGGCTCGATGTACGCAGACCTCGACAGTTACGCTAAATTTTTGGCTGAAGGGTGCCTGTAAATAGCGCGTAAGCTGTGATATCCTTCAAGAGGATGCGGGCGTCATTGCGTCTACTGCTGCGCTTCAGGTAAAAGTTGAATACATTTGTAGATATAGGCCGACGCTTATCGTTAAGTAAATTTATCGGCACACTAAACTCCGTTTCCCCCCTTACCCAAGCACTTCTTCCGGCGCAAGCTATTGAGTAAACAATGTCGAATAACTCCATCGGAGACGCGCTTACTTTTTGGGCGAGGCATTTCAACAATATACTCTTCTCAATCCATAACTCAGGTGAGTTATGGAGCAAAGTGCATCTTGATATTTCAACCTTCTCAGGCGAGCGCATCAAACACGTGACCACGTCAGAAGAAGAGTACTTCTTCCCGCTAAAGAGCGCCACCATCATCCCTGAAAACGCTCTACTGTCTTCTTCAAGTTGTGACATGCTTACCCCCATTTTTCCTAAGGAGACCCTCATTTTCGCCACGTGAGAACTTTCGCGAACAAAGAGATTATAGGCTGAACCAGCTGGGAACCCGAGACATAGATTTGCCTCAGGGACGCATTCAAAGTGAGAATGCAGTTCGGCAGCCTCGAAGGCTGTGCTGTCTTTCTGTTCAGTTGCCATTTGGTTTTTCACAAGGATGGCAGCCTGAATATTCTCAGGCCACTCTCAATCCTAGCAAACACGACGGGCGCTTGTAAAGTGCCATCTAGGCACCCTTCGATTTAGATGCCTACCGAGGGCAGGGCGGCGTACAATTGCAACTGGAAGGGTACACCTTCCTGAGGTGAGAGATGTTCTGCAACCAGTGTGGTAGCCCAAATCCGAACACAGCCCGGTTCTGTTCGTCGTGTGGATCCGCCGTCGCTGCGGCTCCTCCTCCCGCGATGCCCCCCAGTGTCATGCCGCCCCCGGCCTCCTCGGCTCCGGTGAGCCGCCCGGATGGAGCCATTGATCGCGGGGACTATCTGGAGCTGCCCGATGGCAACATCAAGCCAAAGGGCGAAGACGAGCAGTCGATGCGTGCTTTCTTCCGCGTGGCTTCGACTCGCTTTGAAACGATGGACGTCAACGCAAAGGGGGAGACACTCCTTCGCGCCGCCTGGTGGGCGATTGACAGCGGTTGTGTGCTCAATGCGGAGACCAACGCCCGGGTCATCGAGCGCCTCAAGGAAAATCCTCGCTGGACGACCAAGCATCCCCAGCTCTGTGCTCGTCTTGGAATCCCGGTACTGCCGCCCAAGCCCGGGATCGAGCTCACCGAACAAGAGGAAGAGCATCTTCTGTGGAACCCTGGCGACTGGTATGAAGTTGTCCCGGGCCAGATTTCCTTCGTCGCCTCCGACCGAGGCAGTATCACCTACGGCGGCCAGGTCTACACCCACCAGACGTTTATCTTCGACTCTCAGAGCGCATGGGGAAACAACGAATGGGAGATTTGCTCTGAGGCCCAGCTCCCGAACGGCCCTGCCCTCCTGGTTCTGCTCTGCCGTGAAGGCCGGGGAACGGTTTTCGGCATCGTCAGCATGACGAACCGGGCCTGGACGCATGTCTTGCCCTTCGGTGCTAATAGCTTTATCAAGAACAGCCGCCGGTTCAAAGAGCTAGAACAGCTTCAGTTGAAAGGGATCGGATCCACGCTGGTCAAGTCGCTACCCTATCTACTTGTGCCAGGCGTCGGCACACATTTGGCCGGAAAGGCAGCATCGAAGCACCCGACAACGTTCAAAGAAGTCGAACAGGAGCTCATCAAGGTCACTCGCCGCTTTATGCACCGGATCGCCCAGGAAGCAGACCAGTACTGGCCGAATAGCGGGCCAACGGGAGGAAGGCTCTAGTTCCAAGGCTCGGGGCCGTCCTGCTCGCGCCGCTTCTCTTCAAGAAGCGCAAGCTGGCGGGAGTAATCCTCTGGACTGAGTAAAGCCGCTCTCCGTCGCCGCATCCGGTTGTCGTTAGAGGCAAGGATGGCCCGGTTAAGATCGCCCAGCTCCGTTGGCTTCCCGGCCCGCTCCATAGCACTGGCATGGACGCCAAGGTGAACGGTTGGCTCCAGGCCATGCCCTTGGTCTTCGTAGCTCCGATGATCGACGCGAAAAGGTCTCCCTTGGGCATCCACAATGCCGTGCCGTTCAAACGCTCGGTTTTGGATTTCGGCCCATGCCTCGCGCCAGGCGGTGAGCCGCTCCGGAGAATTCAGGGAGCGGTCTTTCTTTTCTTCAAATCCATGGGGGCCAACGCCGCGAAGGGTGACCATGACATGAGCGTGAAAGTTTCTCTGATCGCCTTTCGGGTTGGGAGCATGAATCGCCCAGTCCGCGACCAGGCCAAGCGGCGTGAACTCCTGGCGTACAAACTCCTCTACAAGATCTCTGCGCTGGGGATGGGTGAGTTGCGCGGGTAGTCCGAGAACAAATTCCCGGGCAAGCTGAGCGTCTTTGCGCCGCTCGAAGGCTTCAACCGAGTTCCAGAGCTCTTCCCTCTCGGCGGCCCAGGCGGGGGCTCCTGCGGGGGTGAGAATGCCCACCTCTAAAATTCCGCGTCGCCGCCCATAATCATAGGTTTTCCCATACCGCTGATCTTCCAGCACCATGCCCGAGCGGTAGGCCGCGCAGGCAACGGCGGAACGGCCTTTTCCACGACTGATAATGTCAACCGAACAGTGGTAGTGCCCTTGCATTCTGCGTGGCCTTTCCTCGGGGTCTTCATTGAAGAAGGGTGCAGGGATTCCCTGCCGCACCGTTGCGCAGCAACGTATAAGTGCGCCCTTACTTCGTTCGGTCAGATTACCGCTCGGGAGTTAAGAAAGCCTTAATCCCTCCTCTGGTAAATTGGGTGGTGTCATGCGGCCTTCGAACGAACAACGGATCGAAGCGCTCCGCTCCCGGCGCGCGCAGATCGATGCGGAACTGGCCCGGCTTCAAGCCAAGGCCAGAGTGCTGGCACGCAAAGAAGACACCCGGCGAAAGATCCTCATCGGCGCGATCATGATGCAAGAAATGGCGAGCCGTCCAGACTTTGATCGCTACGTCCGGAGCCTTCTTTTCGATCGTCTTGAAAAGCCGCGCGACCGCGCCCTCTTTGGTTTTTCACCCGGCCCAGAGCCGACACAGCCTTAGCAAGGACGTTCAGGCGGTAGGCTACGCCAAGAGAAAGGGGTATGGATTACCGCGTTGGCTCATCCGGTTCTTCCGGGGCTTGGGACACGAAAGCCCACGGAACCGCCAAGTGGCTTTCGGCTGAAGAGAGCGCCAGGCTCGATCTCTTCACCTACCGCCCGGGCAGTATCGTTTTGGGACAAAACTCCAAAGGCCAGCTAGCCCTTTTCAACCGGCAAGGGCACGTCCTTGTGATCGCGCCGCCCCGCAGCGGAAAGGGGATCGGCTTTGTTCAGCCTAATCTCATCGCCTACCAGGGGAGCATGGTTGTCACCGATCCAAAAGGTGAGAATGCCGCAGTGACCTACCGCTACCGGGAGCATGCTTGGGGCCACAAGGCGATCATTCTGGATCCAACCGGAAAGCTCGCAAGCTACGGCATCGAGCCCCGGGTTCCAACTCACAGGTTCAACCCGCTGTCGGTCTTTGCCGAGGCAAACTACATCGAAGCGGTCGATGATATCGAGCGCATTGCCGATGCCCTTCTCGTTTCAAAAGAAGGCGAAAAGGAGCAGCATTGGCGCGACGGAGCGCGGGCCTTCCTGAAGGGTGTGCTTACGTTCCTGGTCTTCTTCCTCCCGCCGGAAAAGCAAAATCTGATCGCGCTTTCTCGCCTTGCAAACGGCCTTGAGATGCCGCATGATGATCTCTTCCTCGCCCTCACCCACAACCCGCACCCGGATCCGGTGATGCAGGATGTCATTGCCCGGGCGGGGGCCTGGTGGGATCAGGTGAACAAGAAAGAGCGGGCATCCTTTGTTTCTCTGGCGCTTCGCTCGCTCAACTGGCTGAACTCACCGGTCTGGCACGACCATCTCTGCCACTCCGATTTTCACCCCTACGACCTGAAGGCAGGCAAGACGACGGTCTACATCGTGTGCCCATTCGATAAGCTCGAAGACTACTCGCCTTGGTTTCGCCTGGTGATGTCGTCTTGCATCGTGGCGGTTCTCCGCGCCCCATCACGCTCCCCGATCCCGACCCTCTTCATGCTCGATGAGTACGCGGCCACCATCGGCCGTCTGAGCACGCTTGAGCATGCGATTCCCTATATCGAAGGGGTGGGCGGGAGATTTGCCATGGTGTTTCAGTTCCTGAGCCAGATGCAAAAGCTCTGGCCAGAGCCGGAGTATCACGGCGTCTTTGGCAGCGCCGGGGCCCACGTGTTTTTCAATGCGACGGACAGGTTCACCTCCGAGTACGTGAGCAGCTACATCGGCAAGTACGGCGCGATGGCCGCATCGGGCGGCGGAATGTCGCTGGTGCAGCGGGATTTGCTTACCCCCGATGAGGTGCGCGTTCATCCTGAAAACGACCTCATCGCCTTCATTCGCGGCCATCGGCCGGCCTGGCTCGGGAAGGTGGATGTGCGCACGCATCTGGAGTTTCGGGGCCGCACCGATGAGAATCCTGCCTATAAAGTGCTACCGGGGGGCGCTCCTCTGGCCTTGAATGCAAAGGCCCCTTCTGGCGGCACTCTCAGCCTTGCCGATGCCCTGGCAAAAGCCAAGTCTTCTCCGGTCACCGTCACGCTAGAGAGCGTGGCCGGTGCGCTTGAGCGGCTCTATCCGGGCAAGAAAATGCGGATCGAGGGCGATATGGTGGGCTACGATGAGCCCCTCTACAGCCGGCAGACGGGGGAAACGGAGTTCGTTTTTCGGCCCGTGATGCACCGAGATCTGCTCGCATCCTTAAGAAGCGGTTAGCGCTCGCGCTCTTCTTCTCTGCTTCTGGCCCTTGCCTGTTCTAGCATGTCCAGGAGCTCCTGGTTCTGGGCTTTTGTTTCCTCTTTCTCCAGCTGCCGCTCCAAAGTGAAGCGCAGATCAGGAGATTTCCCGCGCTGAATATCGTCCAAGGCTTGTTGCATGCCGTCTTCCAGGCGGTTGTACTTCTCGGCCACCTCCCGCGATGCCGCATCTTGGTGGGGCTTGATTTCACGTTCAATAATCTTCTGTTGCTCGGGAGAGGGATCAAGCTCGCGCCGGAGCGCGTTCCACTTGAGAAACATTGTGTTTGGATCATCGCCTCTCATGGCTTCTAAATCGATCCCATTCTCGCGGGCCTTAGCAATGCGCTCTTGCTCAAAAGCTGCCTCGCGGATTCCAAGTTGAACGCCCCGCGTTTCTGCCCGGCGCTCAAGGGCAAGCCGGTCATGCCAGTCGATATCGAACTGGTTGATCATCTGTTCAACCTGTAAGGGCTCGGCGTCGCGAGCTTGCATCTGCTGCACCCTCGCAGAGAGATCGAGGAGGCGATCATGCAGCTCTTCCGGAAGTTCTTGAACCCGATCCACTACCCAAATTATGTGTCACAGAACCTTCATTTGACTTCGCAGCCACAGTGAGTGATGCTCTATCGAATGGCTAAAGGCATCTGCATCACCATCACCCGCATCGTAGAAACGCGCGAACCCATTCCTGGTGAGCGTTGGCAAAAGATCTGGACGGGTACGGCCTGGCGCTCACTCTTCTGCCCGCCCAACTCACCGAGTCTTGCGGTTCACTTTGGGAGTGAGCCCGAGGTGTGCTCCACTCGGATTGAGTTCCCTCCTGCTGGCACCATCACGATGGACGCGCTTCACTATCGCCGCACCCTCTTCCAAAAAATGAAGAAGGCGGGCATCTTGCGCTGAGGATGCTTGCTTCCGGGAGGGCTTTTGCGGGTTGCGCTACCTCGTCATCCCACTTGACATGATCTGTTACTCGACAGCTTCAAATGAGACCTCTACCCACTCCCGCAGAACGGACGAATGCTCTGATAGATACACTCGTCTCAGATTAAAGAGTATACTACCCATATATGCCAGGCCACTTTGACTTTCACGACTTAGAACGAGCAACGATACGCGCGCTCATGCTTGAAGAAGCCAAGCTCGACATTGCCGAGTCACTCCTATACTACAGTGAGCGCTTCAATGAGCGTGGTCATGCTATCTATGAGAAAACGCTCCTCGAAGCTCTTGCCAGTCACGACGAGGTCTGGCTAGAACGGCAACTCTTCAGCCCCACATGCTTTAACTCAACAGAACTCCGAGCCGGAAAGGTGGTTAAGGTGCCCAGTAATGCTAGTACTGTATTTGCTCAGGGCGAGTTTAATCGTTTCTATGTGAGGGGTCTTTGTCGCTTTGCTCTCAACAACCCAGGCACTCGACTGAGGGTGTATAGAGCCAGACAATCGAGCCGAGCAAGGCCAGAATCTGAAGCGAAGATCGGGACGCTTTTGGATCCGCAGACGACCCTGACTGACTTAAGGTCACGGATCGGAATAAACCCCGAGTTTGGACTTCCCGAAGTTATGAGTGGACTTTCAGTTGAGATACTTGATAGTTGATGTTTGATCCCGATTTACTCAGATGGCCATCAAAACTGCAAACGAAACGCCTGAGGCAATGTCACTGTATTACATACTTTGATTTTGATTGGGAAGCCACCATTGGCCATTCACATCCCACTTTTAAAGGCTTGCAGGATCTTTCTTCAGCAATCGAGGCAAGGGCCCAAAGCCTTGGATTAACACCTGTTCTTGTGCTAACCACACAAGAGGACGTTCACTACAATGAGTTGACCATCAATACATTTTTGGTTGCAGTTGTAGCAATAAGGCCTTTCATTGAAAGCGTGGATAATCAGAATCGAGCTGCACCATTCTTTATGCAGATCGCCCAGCAGTTAGCAATGATGCAGAAGCAAACACTCAAATCAGCGCAACTAATAGCCACATTGAGTAGGGCACTTGAAGCAGAAGGAGATGACTTTACACAAGCTCTAGAAGCAGCTGGATCAGTCGGCGCAATTACACTTCTGCGCGCGGCCCGAAGGGCACTTGATGGCTCTGCACGCAGGCAAGATGTGATCACACTTGGTGAAGTGTTTGAAAATGAATCCGCCACATTCATTAATGATCTTGCGACTTTAGTTCGACGACGACAAAGCATTGAAGAATTTCAAAAGCAGTTTGACGATAAAACATGGAATGAGGAAGACTGGCAAAAATTCTTTGAGCGCCACTCTTGGATCCTCGGCCATTCTTCAGATCTCGTTTTCAGCCACGTCTTGAAACCTAAAGCCGTTGTTCGCCCTTCAGACTACACGAACAAAGGTGAAAGGCAAGCAGATTTTCTTATGCGGACTGCAGGAACGAAGTCATTCGCTCGAATTATTGAAATCAAGAAGCCTCAGTGCCGACTAGTTTCCAGGGACTACCGTACTGGCATACCTATATGGTCAGAAGATCTCACCGGTGGAGTAAACCAAACAATTGCTTATTGCCACAATCTTGAAGGTATTGATACTCGCCCAATGCAAATCGCAAACATCCTTCCTACCGTAGTGACCGGAATCATGATCATTGGATCCTTATCGACCATTTCCGACAATGATGAGTGGATGAAGGCTTTCGAGAATTATAGGTCTCATCTCCACGGTATTAGTATTCTTTGTTTTGATGAACTGCTCGATCGAGGAAAGCAAATGATACGGGATGAGGAACTACGCATGGACAATTTGCCGCCAATGTTTCAATCGCAATGAGTCTTTATTCTCTGTTACTTAGCCGGGTTCCTTAGTCATGTGCCAGAACATGACGGCAAGCGCAGCTATCACTGGGAATTCTGTCGCTACGGAACGAAGTCGGAAACAAACTCCGCACACTGACGTTTTCCCCATACTTCATGACAAAGTAGCTGGCACGACCTGCTTTCTATTTTTCGAATAATATCTCAGGCATCGACACAATGTGACTGAGCTTAAGGTAATGTTAACGAAGCTTGAAAGGGCCGATACTTGAATCAGGTCGCAATCTTGACCCGGGTTGATTACCGCATGGAGTTTTTCAACGCTCGGACTTCTAAAGCAAGAGTTCGAATGTCTGATCGAAGCTGCGCAATTGCCTCATTCGCCTGGTGAGCTTCATGCCCAGGGTCAAAGGAGCTGATCACTGCGACCGCTGAATGACATGTGGAACATACTACGAATGGCATTTTTAACCTTGCCCCCTGGACATTTCCTACAGGGTGCGCCAGTTGAAAGGAAGTGCCTTGGCAAAATCCGCACTTTGGGCCCATTCGACGATCTTACCTATAGTCTGTTGGCCTATGCCGGTTCTGTACGAGTGTGGTGCTCCTGACTGGAGTGGGCACCTCCAAGTCGCGGACTAGGCGAAATTCTGGAGCTCTTGCTTATATGCGCACTTGCGAGGGTTACTCGGCCGTCTGCTAGCGGTAGACTGAGGAGTCTATGAGCGATATTGATCGTGAATTAAAGCCTGGCGACGTTGTGGAGCTTCGTTCAGGAGGCCCGAAGATGACCATCGTGGGCGAGGGAACTTACGGAGGATTCGTCTGCCAGTGGTTTATCGGTAACAAGATTCAGCAAGCTGAGTTTATGCTCGTGGCCCTGAAGCGGGCCGAAGAATAGGCCAATGCTGCCTGGTGTCTGCTGGGTGCTGTCAGGACTCTGCCTTCAACGGAAGACCTTTTCCCCTTAAAGGTAGCTGCCCGTAGATTGTAGTCTCACCATTTTCTTTTCTTGGGCGACGGCCTGTATCCCGACCTCGGTGCGGTCGTGGTCTGCTCCCTCACCTTCACCCCCAGCATGGCGGCAGCGGAGAGGATGACTTCGGTCTTCATCGCGAGCGTCGGGAGGGTCTCCAAGAGGTCGATGACCTGGTTCAATGTCTCGCGCTTGTGCTCCCTGAGTGCCTGGTCTTCGTTGGTCATGGCCTTTTTCCCTTTCGCCCGTTCTCTCAGCTCTAACCGATGTTCACGGTGACGTGACCGACGGTTTTAGGATGTCGTGGCGCGACGATGACGATCACGTCATGGCCGAAGCAGTTTAGGAATCTGTAGAGTCTCTCGACGGAGTAGCCCCTGAACTGCCCCCGTAGCATCCGGGAGACTTGGGGCTGGTCGATGCCCATGCGCTCGGCGGCGGCAGTCTGGCTCAGGCCTTCTTCTTCGATGGCCCGCTGGATGGCCAGAACGAGCTTTGCTTTCTCCAGATGCTCCTCAGCATCGGACAGTCCAAGGTCGGCAAAGACGTTTGCACTTCCGGGAGTGACGCTGGTTTCGTCTACTTCTTGTTCTTTTCGATCCATTTTTCGTGTTCCTCCTGAGCCGTCTTCAGTCTGCTTTTGATGAGATCTACATCCGCTTTCGGGGTCGCCGTGCCGGACTTCGACTTCTTTTGGAAGCAGTGCAGGACATAGATTGCCTCCTCAAACTTCACCGTGTAGACCGCGCGGTAGGTGTCCCCGTCGTGGCGTTCCACGACTTCGAGCACCCCGGCCCCGCCAAAGCCTTGGAGCGGCTTGGCGTCTATATGCTTCAAGCCACCCTGGGCGACGTAAAGCGCATGTCCGATGTCTCCCCTCACCTCCTCTGGCATCTCCTTGAGGTCTCTGAGACTTGAGCCTATCCATGTGAGAGGTTTCATTCGCCTGCTCTCTGATTATGTGCATTTTTACATACTCCAAGATGTCTGTCAAGGAAAAAAGTTCCTTCTTGAACCTAGGCCCAAGCCTTTTTCCCTTTCGCCCCTCTGAGATGAACCTGACAGGTATCTAGCGGGGGTCAAGGGTGGGTTCCCAAAACCCGTAGGGCTCCGAAGTCGTTAGACTTTTTTGGGTGCCCTTGACTGGGCGCAGCCCCTTGTCCGCTGGATGGCTGGCACACCCTAGCCTCGCTCGGCGAAAGGGGGATGGCCGCAAACCCCGAAAATTTGGCCGCTGAGTGACCTCTGCCCTTTGGGGCATCCTTACCTACCCTTTTGAGCTTTAACCCCGTTCCTGGACCAAACAGGGGCCATTCTGAGGGGCTCAGGCCTCTCGGTCTTCGCTCCGCTCGGCTTTGCTACCCAAACCCTCGGGAAGAGCCAAAAAGCAAAAAATGAAGAAAATTCGCGTTGCAACGTCAGGATTTCATTCACTTAAGGGATTCACTTAAGAATATCCATATAGGATATAGCGCGACCACTTCATCCCCCCTGCGCGACCACTTCATCCCCCCTGCGCGACCACTTCATCCCCCCAAGGCGCGACCACTTCATCCCCCCAAGGTGGACAACTACAGGTTCAAAGCGACAAAATTTCGGGAAATTTCGCGTCGTGAAATTGATTTTCAGAGCGGATTTTTCGCGGCGTGCGTTTTGCAGAATTTGATAAAGTGCGCTTTCACGTACTTGGGTTTCTGCCCGGTCTCATCAATCCATTGCCAGTACGCCCGCTCCAAGTAGCGGACATCAAAGCCGGGGGCCACGGCCCGGCCGGCTTCCAGGGTGTTCATGTCAAGATTGCGCGATTGAACTTGGCGTAAGGTCTTTGCGGCCCGAGTTTCCGTCCCTTGCAGCTTGGCGAACTTGTCGAAGTCGGCCAACGGAGTCGGCCCGGAAAAGAGCGTGAACCCGTTAGTGGTGAGTTGGCACTGCAAGGCCGGAAACACCGATTTCACTTTCTCAATCGCCTCGTTCATGTACTTCACGAAGTCTCGGGTGCGTTCAAACGAAGATCCGATTTGCGCCTTCAAAACGGGCACCGGCAAGTTAAGCACCCCCTGTTTCTGGGCGTTCATCGTGAACAACCGGTAACTGACCCAGACGTAGAAATCGATGGCCAGTGGCGAGCGACGGAGCTGCCGCAGATGATCCAGCAAAATGGGTACCGGTGAGGCCACGATCGCTTGGTAGAACTTGTCGCTTAGTTCGATGTAGCTCTCGAAGAAGCTGTCTTGCTGAGGGCTTTTATAGCTCCACCAGATGTCGCTGGCGTCGCTAACGGGCATGAGGGCATAGGAGTCGCGAGAGCCCGTTTCATCGTCCACTTCGCGGATGAACGCAATTTCGCAGCGCAGAAGTCGCGTGATCTGCTCGCGAAGAGCTTTCACACTTCCCCGCTTTCCTGTGACGATAGGGATATCAAGCTCGCGCAGAAACTCATACAGGTGGCTAGTGATCGCGATGCGGCGGGGGTTGTCTTTGCCTTGGTTAGCGATTGCCTTGGTCGTGATGTAGACCATGAGGAATCGTGCGATGGCCCCGTACGGAAGCCCAATGTCTTCCCCGTTTCGTCCGACTCCACTGCGGAATACGACCGACAGGTGCCCGTTTTTCCGGACGATCCGCGTCTCTTTGGGTCGGGTGATGGGAAGGCCGCACTGCACCAGCTCGCGGGCCATGTAGCCCTTGGGTTGAATATCGCGTTCGGCCATCGGGCCAAACGCTTCAGCGTGCCGGAGGGCTTGTTCCGTCAAGGGAACGCGGCCCGTTTCCTTGCGTTTCCTGGGGCGGTCTTCCCCGCTGGGTGTGGGATCGGATTTGTGCATTACAAGCCTCTCACGCGCCCAGTGAGACGTTCAATGAAGCTGAGTCTGCGCGGGGTTTCCACCTGTTCAATAACGGTTCCCAGCGGTGTTTCCGCTGTGGGGGCGGGAAGAGCTTTCAGCATCTCGGTAGCAGTTTCGGCGGCGCGTCGCCAGGCGTCCGCGTTGATCCGCTCCCGTTCGACTTCGCGCTCCAGAAGTTCGCGCTCCCGGCTCATCTGGCCTTTGAGGGCTTCGATCATGTCGCGGGCGGCTTTGAGCTCCGCCTCCGTTTTGGCCGCCTCGACGGCGTTCATGGACGTTTCTTCTCGTTCACGACCGGTCACGAGGGCGAGTTTGGAAACGGGCTGTTCCTGTTCACGTACCGGCTCGCCAAAGTAGTGGGCTAGCTCCGAGAGGAGAAGCTTGCGCTCACCGGTAGGCTGAGGATGCCATTGAAGCTTCCCTGAACTTGCCATTTTGGAGATTGTCCCCTTCGACTTCCCCCAGATTTTGGCCGCCTGGTTCAGGCTTACATACATGCTATCAGGTGTGTTCACGTCAGTTTCCAATGCGTTCATGAGTGGTCTTCCGGGGGTGTTCGGAAACCTGTTTCCAAGTTTGAATCGAGTTTACGGACGAATAGGCCCGATGTAAAGCACCATGGAAGCGGGAAGAAGAGATGGGGTGGGGCCCTGGCTAAGGCCGCCGCCGAGCCGCCGTAGAGAGCCGTAAGGCGGGGCAGTAGGCGCGTCGTCCGCTTTGTGGGCGGGGAAGACGCGCGTCCTGCCAGGCGAAAGCGCGGCGTGTGGCCAGGCCAGGGAGGTGGCCCCATCGATGATGAGGGGGGAGCCTCAGAGCTCCAAGCGAGAAGCCACCGGCTGCGGCACTGCTTTCAGGCTTTGGAAGGAATGCAGATAGTCAGAGGCCCGTTGCGCCAGGCTAGCGGCGGTAAAGATCGCGCGGTTATCGGCGCGAAGCACTTTGAGCCAGGACTGAACGTAGGCGGCATTTTCGGGCCGGGCATCGACGCTGAGTTCCAGATCGGCGGCGAGGAAGGCTGCCCCAAGCTCGGCCACGAGCTCCTCGGCCGCATAGCTCTCTTTGCCAAAGCGGCCCGATAGGTCGCGGTCAAGACGCCCCTTGGCCCCCGTCCAATGCGTGGCCTCGTGGGCCAAGGTGGAGTAGTAGTCAAGGGGACTGGTGAAGGCTTCAAAGGGCGGAAGCTGGATGTAGTCTGCTGTGGGCTGATAGAAGGCGCGTCCGCCCCCGTGGCGGATGTCGGCTCCGAGCGCGGCAAAGAATGTTTCCGCATGCTCAATCCGCTGATGTTCGGGTCTCTCAGGACGCTCGGGAGGCACGTAGCCCTCAACCTGCTGGGCATTGAAGAGGGGAAAGGCCTTCGCAACCCAGTAGCGATCGGTGGACGCGGAGTCACCTTCGGCGGGCTGTTCACCTTGTTGTTCAAGGGGTTTCCAAAATACGCCCACGGTCGCCTTTTCGCCTTTGCAGACTTTATGGCCAAGGTCTGACCACTGCTTGAACGTGGCCCAGGTGTTTTCTTGGTAGCCTGCAAGATGGCTTGCGACCCAGAGGCTAAGGATGTTCACGCCCCGATAAGGCTGGCCGGTTGATGCGTTCACGGGGCAGCGGAGCGCCGTTTCCGGAGAATGCCAGGGCATTTCCCATGCGCCCGCTCCGGCCTCGATGGCCGCAATGATTTGGTGGGTGACCCGGGTGTAGACATCCACGCGGTCTGAAGGGGATTTGCTGGCCATGGTGGCCTCCTTTCCGGCATTGGCCCTTTAAGAAAGAGCATAAGGGCTTGAGGTTGCAAAAGTGTTGCGAGGAGGAAGTGCGCCTGGCCGCCGAAAGCGGCGACCAGGCGACCCCGAGGTCTACTGGCGGTTGACCCGCGCCGGGTCGAAGGGGAACAGAGGGTCGTCAAACTCCTCGGTCGTCTCCGCGCCCGGTTGCGGCTTGGGGGGAAGCACCAGGATGTCCGTTTCCGCTGCCGCCGGGATGAAGTTCAGCTTTAACCGAAAGCCTTTTCCATCGCGGGTAGGGAAGGCCGTACCAATCCGCGTCCAGTAGGTGCGCTCGCCGCCTTTTTGTCCGGCAAGGATCTCGTAGTTTTGGGTGTTCATGACCGTTTCCTTTCGTTTTGCGCCTAGGGCGGGATTGCCCTTGGCGGTCATGACCCGGGAAGAGGTGGGAAAGGGAAGGGCGGCAAGGCTGAGGGGAGCAGGAACACCCTCGTTTGCAGGGACGCGAAGCGAGCGAAAATGAGGGGCCTTGCAAGCCGCTTTCTTTCCCGCCTACGGGGTCAAGGATGACCGCAGTGGGGAATCTCCGGCGCAAACGGGAGAAGGAACGTCAGGAAACCTAACGAGAAAAGCCCGGATCAAAGAGGGCCGTCACCTCTGGCCGGTAGGCGACCCAGCTCTGCCCGTAGATGCGGGGAAAGTGATCGATGGCACGGACAAGGGTGGCCATGGAAGGGTGCATCCAGGAGATGAGCTCCATTGCATCAGCATGCCGCTGCGGAAGTTGTGGGTTGAACGCTACGGGCTCGAAGTGAGAGATCCGATTGCGCAAAAACCGAAGGTCACGAAGCCGGGGCGCGATCGCGGTGCGGGTGAGGGCGCGGCCTAAGTAATGGGGAAACACTGCCTGAAGGGTGCGATTGACAATCTGGCCCTGGTATTGCCGGTCGTAAAGGGAGGTCCAGAAGCCAAAGCTGAGGGCCGCGACGATGCGGCCAGGATCAAGCGGCTTCCGATCCCTCGCAAGATTCGACTTTGCCTCGGCTACCTTCGCAAGCGCTTTGCCCGTGAGCAGGTGAGGGGTGTCGTACCATGTGGCTCCATGAAGGCCGGTTAAGGCGTTGTGGAGCTGGTTGCGGAAGGTCACTTCAGCCACGTGCAGGACTGGATGAAGCGACCGGGACACGTCGATATTCCAGAGGTAGCGAGCCATGGCGTCTCGCTCGTTAAGGTCGCCGGGCCTTTGATAAGCCGCAAACCTTTCCGGTGCCAGAGCCAAAATGGCCGCCCAATGGGCCGATGACCCCGCAAATGGGCCTGATTGGGGCGGGAAAGGGCTTGACATCAGAGGGTTTCTGCCGTAGTATTAAAACGTACCCTCCGGGATTCGTCCTCTGCATGCAAGACTCCGGAGCAAGGATTAAAGAAGGCCTCCCAGCAATGGGGGGCTTTCTCCTTTCTGGGTGTGTCTCCTGTACGTAGGCCATACATGCCTCCATATTGCGGCATCTAGCGCAAAAACAATGTTTCATTATGTGGCATTTAATCAAGCGTTACATGCCTTAGCAAATATCAAATGCTACAGGATTTAGAGCTTTAGTCCCAGAGAGAATATCGTCAAGCTCTCCCCCGGCTAGAACTCCGCACAAGCGGCTTTCACTGCGGCGGATGCGAGTAAGACATGGCAAGTATCAAGGGGTTTTCAGCGGGATCACTTTTGACCAGGCTCACGGCTTTTGTCGTGGTGGTTTCGCTTACGTCATCGGTTGCGGCAAACGGCGCGGCGGACATTCTGGCCCGGGCCGGAAAGGCCCTGCCGCTTCCGGTGCGCGTAGCTCCGGAGTTCAGTCACCGCCCCTTGCCGCTGAAGGCTCAACCCATCACGCACCCGCGCACCCCGGGCCGCGATGACTCCCACTCCCGCTGGTGGACGCCTGCCCTCCGCACTTCGCTCGACCGGCAGATGCTTCAAGAACGCATCGAGTCCGGGGAAGTCATTGCCTCCATTCTGCCAGTGCCGGGAGTCTATGCTCTCCACGAAACCGGCGGCAGTGATCCCGGCGGCGGGATGCCTCCGGGCGGCGGAAGCGGCTCTGGAGGTGGATCAGGATTTGATGTTGGAGGCGGCTCCGGATTTTATGGTCAGTCCTCGATGATGACCGGAAACAACCTCATCCGGCACCATTTAGTCGGCTGGGATTCGCTGGGAGCGTCGGCGGTCAGCTTCACCCTCTTCCACAATAGCCGGGGCACCTACAACGGAGCTCTTGGGCATGGGTGGAGCCACAGCTACGACAGCCGCATCACCACGGATCCGGGCGTCTCCTCTACGGTGCGAATGCCCGATGGACTTCTCGTGCCTTACACCATTTCGGGCGGAAATTATGTGCGTCCCGATGGCTGGAACCATACTCTTGTTCGGCACTCCAACAATACCTACACCTTAACGTTTAAGAACCAGGTGAAGTGGGAGTACAGCAGCGCGGGCTGGCTCATTGCGGTGAAAGACCGGGTCGGGAACACCACCGCAATCAACCGCAACTCCAGCAACCAAATCACTTCCATCACCTCCGCCGATGGTCGGACGCTGACCTTCAGCTATGCCAGTGGGAACATTTCGAGCATCCAAGATCCGCTCGGCCGCACCTGGAGCTTTAGCTACAACGGAAGCGACCAGCTCACCAAGATCACCTATCCTTCCATTGGCGGCCCTGCGGCGGAGCGCTCTTTCACCTACAGCACCGCGGGGCACGACATCATTCAAGAAACGGACCTGCGCGGCCACAACTGGAGCTGGACGTACGACAGCGATGGCCGGATCCTCACGTTTTCAAACCCGCTGGGCCACACAACCACGCGGAGCTACACGGCAAACAGCAGCGTTACCACCCTGCCGGGCGGGCAGACGGTCACGCACACATTCACCAATGGAGTACTGACCGGAACGACGGATGAGGCGGGCTATACCCGCAGCTTCACCCGCAATAGCAATCGCGATATCACGGCTTTGGTGGATGAGCGGGGTCAGACCTGGAACTACACCTATGACAGCTGGGGTAATCAGCTCACTGCGCGAACGCCGCTTAATCACACCACCACCACTGTCTACAACGCCACCCACGATGTCACCTCGGTGACCTCGCCGCTTGGCCATGTGACCACCACCAGCTACAACGCGCAAGGACTTGTGAGCCAGGTCACCGACCCCTTAAACCGGGCCTCGGTTCGCTACACCTACAACAGTAACGGCGATGTGCTCACCGTCCGCGATGCCCTGGATCGAACGACGACGCTGGCGTACAACTCCCGGGGTGATGTGACCTCCATCACCGACCCGGCGGGAGTCGTCATCACCGGAAACTACGACCTTCTTGGCCGGGTTACCTCGGTCGTGCGCGGCACGGCCACCACTTCGGTGACCTACGACAATTGGGGTCGGCAAACCAGCCTGATTCACCCGGGCGGAGCCACGGCCTCGACCACCTACGACCGGGAAGACAACGTCACCCAGGTCGAAGATGAAATCGGCCGGATTTCCACTTGGGTCTACGATGCCGCCGGGCGCAACACCAGCTTCACCAACCCGCGCGGGGATGTGGAGACCTACTTCTACAACAGCAACGGCTGGAACACGAGCGTGGTAAACGGTCGGGGCCACACCCGCACCTACCAGCACAATAATCGTGGAGAAGTCACCCGCCTGACCATGCCCGATGGGGCCATTGAGCAGTGGACATACAACGGCACCGGGGACACCACGGGTTACACCTCGCCCCTCGGCTTCACCAACAGTTACGTCTACGACAATGCGGGTCGCATGACCACCGTGGATTACCCAAGCGGGGTGGATACCACCTTTGGCTACGACAACAGTTCGCGCCAAACCAGCATGGTCGATAGCACCGGCACCACCACCTGGAGCTACAACGCGGCCGATGAACTGACCAGCCTGGCTCAGCCGCAAGGGACCACGACCTATACCTACAACCTCGCTGGCCAAAAGGCTTCGATGACCGAGGTGGGTCTTGGCACCACAAACTACACCTACTTTGCGAACGGTCGGCTGTGGTACTTCATCGATCGCCACGGCGACCAGACCGTGTTTCTTTACGACTCTCTGGGCCGGAACCACATTCGGATTAACCCGAACGGCACTTCGGACCAGATGCAGTTCGATAACCGCGACCGCCTGACCGCAATTGACCTGTACAACAGCGGAGGCTCGTTCCTGCGTCGTCAGAGCTACACCTACGATGCGGCCAGCCAAATGCTGACCCACACCACCGATGGGGTGACGACGACCTACACCTACGATCCGGTGGGGCAGCTGCTCTCGGAGACTCGGCCCGGCTACACCGGAACCTACACCTACGATGGCAATGGCAATCGCTTAACGCGCACGGTGAACGGCGTTGCGGAAACTTACGCCTACGACAGTGGCGACAAGTTGCAATCGGTTTCGGTGGGTGGAACTCCCATCAAGACCTACGGCTACGATGCAGCGGGGCGCACGACTTCGGTGACCTCTTCGGCCGGAACGACGAACCTCACCTACGACTTCGAGTCTCGGGTGACGGCCATTTCCGGCCCGGGCATCAGCGCCACGTACTCCTACAATGGCCTGGATACCCGGATCGGGAAGACGGAGAACTCGGTTGCAAATACCTTCCGGCGGAGTGGAGCGTATGTGACTGATCCGGTACTGGGCGATGGCTCGGCCAGCTACACGCCGGGAGTCTCGGTGCGCTCCGGCGGCAATGTGCGCTACGAGCACACGGGCCTCAAGAACACCGACAGCCAAACCTCCTCTGCTCAAAGCGTCGTCGCGTCGCGGATTTACGATGCTTTTGGTAACGTTGTGTCCTCTTCGGGCACATGGACGGGCCCGTTTGGCTACGCGGGGAACTTTGGGTATCAGCAGGATGCCTCCGGCCTCAAGCTCCTCGGGCACCGGTACTACGATCCTTCGACCGGTCGATTCTTGACGAGAGATCCGATAAAGGATGGTAGGAATTGGTATGCATATGGCGCGGGAGAAGCGGCTCCAACGAACGTTGCTGATCCAACGGGACTAAAGAGTTCCGCCCTTGGATACGGTCTCGCGATCTGGATAAGTCGAATGCCGCCACATCTACAACAAATTATCTTAGCACTTATCGGAAAGTGCCCTGTCTGGCTCAACCAGACACTTAACTCCTGGAGGGCGCTGATTCAACCACATCACTTGAAATCTCTAGATCCGGTAGTAAGAATGACAGCGTTCAACAGAGCTGGCCCACCCAATGGATGGGGCTATCGTGAAACTGGAGGTGCTGTTACCTCTATCGCGAGATATGACGCCCAAGGAAGAGTTGTATTTCGAGTCGATATTGTTTCTAGGAGTTTGCGTACGGATCATATTTACCCGCACATCCATACCTACCAATTAAGTGGTGGATATGAAAGGAAACCTCCAACATGGGGTGGGCAGTGGCTACCTGGGACGCCGGGATTCGGGTCAGGGGTTAAGATAGGAGGCGCGCGTCCCAGTCATGGTAGCCTGATCATTGATCTAGGTTTAGACGCCTTTAAATAGTGCTATGAAGTCAGGAACTCTCTTTCTCAATATGCTTACCCCAGTCGCAGGTGTGAGCATATTGAGGCATGCATTTCCCGAGTTGGAAAACCACAGGTGGATTTTGACTACGTCATGTTTAACATTTTGTGGCTCCTTGCCGATAATATTGCACAGCTTACTTGTATCATCGAGGCATGAAGAAGCAACCCTCATGTTATTTGGCAATGGCTTAATACGTCATGAGCTATCTTTTGAGCTGGGCACTTTATACACGTGTAGCTACGCTTTTTCCCGTAAGGAGGACGGGGCTCACTTTGTTCAAGTTGCAAAATCAGTAAATGGCGACATTTCTATTCGTGAAAGCCGGAAGAAATTTGGGGGGGCGCAAATCTACACTGTTGAAACAAATTGGCATAATGCCATCGTCATCATTAGTGAAATCATTAACCGAAGCTCTTTGATCATTCGGGAAAAATTGCTAGCTTCAAGGCGTGGCTATTTCTTCGATAACAAATTGCAAGTTATGCGTGGCGGTAGCTTGTTTGAAGGCTTACAGCTAATCTGTGATTGGACTCCGGGAACAAGGCTCATCGTCGCTTTACCAGATGTTGGTGAAGGTCTCCAATGTGTATCTGTGACACTTCATGAGGATGGTCATTGCGCACTCGTCCTCAAGCGCAAAAGTGAAGGTGCTATCAGTATTGAGGAATTAATCGAATCTTGCGCGATAACATTATAAGCATGCCGTAGAGGTCTTCCCTGGATCATTCTTTAATAACGAATCAGCGAAAGATCGTGAGTGGTTGTCCAGCTGACGGCATGGTTCCCGAGCTGCTTGGCAATCTGTTTAGGCCCTAATCCAGGAAGAATTCCTGGAGTCTCGGTGCGTTCGGGCGGAAACGTGCGCTACCAGCATACGGGTCTCAAGAACAGCGATAGCCAAACCTCCCCGGCCCAAAGTGTCTCAGCGTCGCGGATTTACGATGCTTTTGGCAACGTCGTGTCCTCCTCAGGCACCTGGACGGGCCCGTTTGGTCACGCCGGTGAGGTTTGGCTATCGGTGCTCTTTCAGTATCTAATCCTCACAATTTCCTCCAGTTCCAGCCGAGTCGCCCGGCGGTCGTAAAGCTTGGTGGTTCGGCTGTCCGCATGATTTGCAAGCTGCTGCGCGATTTCTAAGCTTCCCCCGTTGGCGAGAAACTCCGTGATCCCGGTGGCCCGGAAGGAGTGGTTGGAGAATACAGGCGGAATCCCGGCCCGCAAAAGCCGACGTTTCACCATGCGCAGGGCATCACCCCGGGACATGGGGCGGGAACTCTGGATTGTCCCTCGGGCATCGAAAGCGGGGAATAGCCAATCGGAGGTCCGCAAAGCCGCAACCGCAAGCCAGGCGTCCAGATACTCCACCAGGCGCGGGTGGGCCGGAATGTCCCTCTGCACTCCGCCTTTTTCGTGAAGCCGGATCATCTGGGTGCGGCCTAGATCGATGAAGTCCTCGGCCCGGATGGCCACTGCTGCGGATACTCGGGCCAGGGCGTAGGCCATGACGGCAATGAGAGCCCGGTCGCGCAGCTCGATCGGGCGGGAAGGATCAAAGCTTTCAAAGAGCATCCGCATCTGCTGGGCATCGAGCGCGGGGGTTTTGCCCCCCTTCACCCGCACCTTTTCCGTGGAAACTTCGCGGGCTGGATTGAAGCCGAGCGAACCAGTTTCCACCATATAGGCGAACAGGTTGCGAAGAGAAGACATCTTTCTTTTGATCGTGGCGGCGCTGTTTCCGGCTGTTCGCAAGTGGTCTCGGAAACGGGCGACGTGGAGGGTTTCCACGTGTTCAAGGGGAAGGCCTTGCTCCATGCACCAGGCGGCGAACTCTTTAGCATCGCGGAGGTAGGCGGCCCGGGTGTTGTCGTTGGCGATTTTCGCCCCGAAGTAATCGGCCGTCGCTTCCTGTGGCGTTTTGCGGCCCTGGTACCTCGCCACGCCACCCCCGACACCCCCCAGAATTGGGAGGAGGAGCCCTTCTTCCGGTTGTCTTTTGTCCACTGTCATCATGGACGGATCATAGCACCGGTACGGTGCTCATAAAAGGGGTTATGCGGCACAATCGGGAGGGTACTCTCTAGCCATGTGGCGCAACGAAGATTTGGATCGACAGTTTCTTGAGCGGCTTGAGTGCGAGGATGAAAAGGATCGTAAGGCAGGGATCGATCCCGACCCGGTAGTGCTCAAGCTGTTTGATGAGAACCAAGAACTGATTCACGAGGCGAGTGGAAGCGGCACCGTTCGTCGCATGGGCTCTACTCTCACAGTTACAGGCAACGTTCTCCTTCGTCAGCGCGACCAGATTAGCCTCGCCCGCTTCTGTACTGTACGCGGGGGAAAGGGCCAACCGACCTTTTGGGGTCACATTTCCGGCATCGAGGACTCGTTGCCACCTCGCCTTATTGTCAGGAACGTGAAAGAGATCCAATGAGTGCGCCCCTCGCAAATTACCTGGTAAGCGATCTGCCCTGAACCAAAGCGGGATCTAGAAGGCACATAGCACTCATACGGTCGCGAGCGCCTCCTGTTATCCAGGAAGATGAACCAAGCGACGCACAGCCAACTCGCGTATAACATCAAAGCCTCCACCAGAGGGATGACCACTCTACTGGAGCGCTTAGGCTACGCAGGTGGGGTACAATTGATGGAGTCTAGTGTGGCATACCGTTACTGCTTCGACGCTAGAACAGTGCGCATTCAAGGTGGAGACCCATGTCTAAAGCTACCTTCCTACCATTCGATAACATTCCAACTTCAAGCGAGCTTCATTTAAAGGCATTCGACCGCTTTCCACGCTCTATCCCACGGGTCAAGTCCGTTGCTGCCTTCTTAAAAGTCGTAGGCTCTCTCCATAGTAAAGCAACATGCGACGGCAATCCCAGCCCACTTCGCTT
>NZ_JBKOUC010000030.1:0-23813 GCF_046764815.1 Aphanothece stagnina RSMan2012 | reverse complement strand
ACCATGCCCCATTCTCGCCTCCAGATCCATTGCAGTCACTGGGTTCTGGGCAGATTCAGCGGTGGCTGGGGAAAGGGGGCGTGCGGGCTTATGCGCGACACGCTTCTAGTGGCACTACACACCTAGCGAGGGGAGCCGTCGCATGAACTCGTCGGATCAACCAGAGCAGAAAGGGGGGTGACGATACATAGGAGCTTCAACGTGGTTTCACGCAACAGCCAACCAGAACACAAGCCGCTGTCAAGAGGCTAAGCATGTCCGGAGGAAGGCTAAAAGCAATTAGTCATATTTCAATTGCATCCAGCTGCTTGATACCTGAAAGAACCGCATCCACAAAGCACCCCCCTATAGTCTTGACATAGCGATTAGCCGCCCTGTAACCCATCCATGCAATCCATGCTGCCTGATCGGGGTGCCTTTCACACCACTCTTGCCGTGCCACTAAATCAGAGTAATCTTCAAGGACAGGCACGAAGTGCCGCCATGCCTGCATAAATCGATAGTAATAAAGCTGCCTGCAAGATGGCGGCCGGAATACAAGACATCCGGACAAGTGCTTATAGATCGTCCCCCAAGCCAAGCAGTTCCCCGGGATATCGGGATAATATTTATAGTTTCTAAACTCTGACTCAGGCACTTGTTCAGACAATATGCTCTGCATTTCCAGCCAGCTCTTGGCCTCCGAGCAAAATTGAGCTTTCAATTGGACCAGCCTGCTAAGCTTTATATCGCAATGAGCAGTGTCACGATAAGCCAGGCATAACCTTACCCGAAGATTATCCTTCAATGAATTCAGGTCGTCAATCGGATACACCGCCCCAATACCTGTTGTGCCTCCTCTCCAAAAGATCAAGGGCTTGCGAAGAATCCAGGCAGACTTAAATCGGCTAAAAGTCTGAGCTTTTCCCAGGTAATTCCCGTTCCGCGATGCTCGCATTGAATACAGGTCTGGGATAAGCTCACCAGCAGACAATCCATCCATGGATAAAACACCAGGCTCGCCAGCGTCGCCTGCAGATACTTGCGCAACATAGCGAGATCCTATTGCTGAATAAATCCTAACAAAGAATGGCATCCACGCCTGCAAGCATTCCTTAATACGTCCTTTATGAGCCAGGAGATTGCGCCTAAAGGTCAGTGCTTGGATACCTACCTCGGCAACCATTTCAGAGCCAGCATGCATGGCTATTTCGAGCGTCAAGGGATCGCGATCACGCCCATGCTCTAATGGCCGGAGGCGCAGCCGAACATCATTTGGCATGGACTGAGTGAAACATTCATGCCATTCCGCAACAGTCGCAGCGACGCCGGAAGAGCCAGATAAATTCATTAGAAACGAAAACAATAGCGATTCTTAAATGATTTGGCGGCTTAGTTGTTGCCGAATTCCGTCAAACCGTAAAGTGAAATACTCAAGATATTCTAGCAGTATATTCAGTCATCATTTTGCCGCCGCCGCAACTGCCCACACGCCGCATCCGCATCCAACCCCCGGCTGGCCCGCACACTCACCGCCACCCGCCGCTCCTGCAGCACCCGCCGGAAGGTCCCCACGGCAGCTGAGCTGGGCCGCTGAAACTCCTCCTCCTCGATGGGGTTGTAGGGAATCAGATTCACATGGCTCTGAAACCCCCGGATCAGCCGGGCCAGGGCCTCGGCGTGGTGGGGCTGGTCGTTCAAACCGCCCAGCAGGATGTACTCGAAGCTCACGCGCCGCCCGGTGATCGCCACATACCGGCGGCAGTCGTCCAGCAGAGCCTCAATCGGATAGGCATGGGCTGTGGGGATCAGTTCCTCCCGCAGCGCCTGATCCGGGGCATGCAGGCTCACCGCCAGGGTGAACTGGGCGCGGCCCAGCCGCTCAAGGGCCTGCTCCGCCAGGGTGGGCAGGGTGCGGGGCACGCCCACCGTGCTCACCGTGATCTGGCGCTGGGCCATGCCCAGGTCGGTGCAGAGGCAGTCGATCGCCGCCAGCACCGCCTCGATGTTGAGCAGCGGCTCGCCCATGCCCATGAACACCACGTGGCTGGGTCGCTCGCCCATCACCTCCCGCACACAGAGCACCTGGTCCACGATCTCGTGCACCGCCAGGGAGCGCTGCAGGCCACCCTTGCCGGTGGCGCAGAAGCGGCAGGCCATCGGGCAGCCCACCTGGCTGCTCACGCACACCGTCAACCGCCCGGGAGCGGGGATGCCCACGGTCTCGATGCTGAGGCCATCCGCCGTGCCCAGCAGCAGCTTGGTGGTGCCGTCGCGGGCCACGCTGCGGTGGAGCTCCCGCGAACGGCCGATCCAGTCGGTCGACCCCTTCGGTGGCTCAGCCAGCAGTTGCTCGCGCCAGGCCTTGGGCAGCACGCTCACCTGCTCGAGGCTGCGCGCCCCCTTGGCGTAGAGCCAGTCGTGCAGTTGCCGGCCGCGGAAGGCCGGCTGGCCCTGCTCCTGGGCCCAGGTCTCCAGACCCGCCAGGCCCATCCCCAGCAGGGGCTGGGTCACGGCCAGACCAGAAGGCCGTGGCCCAGCAGGTATTCCACCGCCACCAGAGCGATGAAGCCCAGCATCGCCAGGCGGCCATTCAGCCGTTCCGTGTGGGTGTGAAAGCCGAAGCGGGGCAGCCGGCGCTGGGGAACCGGGGTTCCCAGCGCCGTGAGCGGCACCTTGGCGGCGGGGGCGGATGGATTCGCGGGCATCAGAGGATCATCGCGTCAGGACAACAGCGGGGCTCGCCAGGGCTGGGGGCGGAGAACCGCCCCCGGGCGCCCCTCACTCCTCGCTGAGCAGTCCCTCCTCCTGGAGGCCCTCCAGGGCGGCGGGGTCGGCGATCAGCTCCTCTTCGAGGCCGTCTTCCTGGCTGGGCCGGGTGAAGGCCGCCAGGGTGCTGGCGCTGGCCTCGATGCCATGACGGCTGCGGGTGGCCTCCAGGTCTGCATCGGAGGGATCGTCCAGCACGGCCGTGGACGCGGCCGGGGCCGGCATCTCCACGGTGTAGTCCGGCCGGAGGTTGGGCATGCGCCGGTAGCCGGCGGCCTCCTCCTCGAGGATGTCGGGATGCGGGCCGGCTTCGGCCCGCAGTTCCTCCTCGAAGCCGCTGAAGCCCGTGCCGGCAGGGATGAGCCGACCGATGATCACGTTCTCCTTGAGGCCGCGCAGCCAGTCGCTCTTGCCTTCGATGGCGGCTTCCGTCAGCACCCGGGTGGTCTCCTGGAAGGAGGCCGCCGAGATGAAGCTGTCGGTGTTGAGCGAGGCCTTGGTGATGCCCAGCAGCACCGGCGTGAACTCGGCCGGCGCACCGCCGGTGATGGCCATGGCGCTGTTCACCTGCTCCACCTGACGCAGCTCGATCAGCTCACCGGGCAGCAGGGTGGTGTCCCCGGCATCCTCGATGCGCACCTTGCTGGTCATCTGGCGCACGATCACCTCGATGTGCTTGTCGCTGATCGAGACGCCCTGGCTCTTGTAGACGTTCTGCACCTCCGTCACCATCCGGAACTGCAGCTTGGAGATGGCCTCCTGGGCCGCATCCATCGTGGGCTTGCGGCTGCGCAGGTCTTCGAAGAAGCACTCCAGCAGCTCGTGGGGGTTGATCGGGCCATCGGTCAGCGACTCACCGGCGCTCACCTGCTGGCCATCGCTGACCATCACGTTGCGGCCCAGCAGAATCGGGTACTCGCTGATCACGTCATCGGCTTCGATCACGGTGACGGTGATCGTGTCATCGTCGTCGCCCTGCTTGATCTGCACGGTGCCGCTCTTGCGGCAGAGGATGGTGGATTCCCGCGGACGGCGAGCTTCCAACAATTCCTCGATCCGGGGCAGACCCTGCACGATGTCGCCGGTCTTCTGGCGCTCGAACACCAGCAGGGCCAGGCCATCACCGCGTTGCACCAGCTCGCCGTCGCGCACGTGCAGCACGGAGTCGGGCGACACCATGTAGGGGCGTCCCAGGCGGATGGTGACGGCGGAGCCGTCGATCGCCTCCACCTGGCCGCAGCAGGGGGACGGCACCCCCTCCGCCAGCAGATCCCCGTCGACGATGCGCTGATCCACCGCCACCGCCGGAGCGGCGCCGCCGAGGTCGATGGTGCGGGTGTCGCCTTCCCGCTCCACGATCAGGCGGCGGATCGGTTCACCGTCGGTCTGCTCGGGCAACTGCACCACGCCGTCCTCCTTGCAGAGGATCTGGGTGGTGGCGATCACATCACCCTTCTTGACGGTGTCGCCGTCCTCCACCTGCAGGTCGGTGTGGGTCGAGCCGTGGCTCGCATCGGAGAGGGTGTCGCGCCGCACCAGCAGGGTTTCCAGGATGGTGAGCTGCAGCCGCTCGATCGTCTTGGCCCGCTTGTCGGGCATGGCCTCCACATCCACCGTCATCTGGGGCGTGGTGTCGATGGTTTCCAGGATCAGCTGGGTGCGCAGCAGCTCGACCCCTTCCACGCTCTTGATCAGTTCACCGTCCTTGAAGGCCAGGCGCTGGGTGGCTTTCAGGCCCATCGAGGGACCGCCCGGTTGCTTCACCGTGCTGAGCTCCGGCAGATGGGCCGCATCCGGGATGGCGTACTCCTCCACCGGCCGCAGCAGCAGGGCGCCGCCATCGGGCGTGTCGACCGCCTCCACAAAGCGCATGCTCTCGGCCGTGAGACCCTTGGCGATCTCCTCACCGGGGTTGACCATCCGGCCATCGGCGAACTTGGCCAGGGTCTTGCTGTCGGAGACCAGGTGCAGCTCACCGGAGCGCACGATGATTTCCCGCAGGATGTCGTTCTTCTGGGTGACCGTCACGATCCCGGCGGTCTGGCTGAAGATGTCCTTGACGACCTCGGTGCCGGCTTCGATCCACTGGCCATCCTCGATCATCAGCAAGGAGATGTCCTTGTTGATCTCGTGGGTTTCCTGCGGGATCCAGAGCAGGGTGCCGCCCTTGCTCACCTCGTAGCCGTTCTTGGCGCTGCGGGCCTTCTTGATGGCGAGCCCCGGCGCGAACTTCACGATGCCGCCGGTCTGGGTGCGGAAGCGATCGTCCGCCAGCTCGGCGATCACCTCGCCGTTGCCGATCTTGCTGCCCGGCGCGGTGTTGAGCCGGTAGCGGTTGCCCTCCTTGCCCTCGAGGTGCCAGATCTCGCCGGAGTGGGTGGACTCACCCACCAGCTTGCAGTCCTTCAGGGTGAGGCTGGCCGTGACGATCTGCACCTCGCGGGAGTCGCCGCGGCTCTCACCCAGGCGCACCACGCCGCCGTAGACGCTGGGCTGTTTGCTCTCGGCCAGCACCTCACCGGTCGTGACGGCACGCTTGCCAGGGATGACCGGTTCAGCGTTGGGGGGGAGGTTGTAGACATCCCCGGCGAACACCCAGAGCCGGCCGAGACGGGTGGCCTTGTGGGTGATGTTGCCCTGGCGGTCGGTCACCTCCTTGGGCTGGATGCCGTCCTCGTAGCGCACCTGGCCGGCCAGATCGCAGATCACATCCTTGGTGGCCTTCTCCACGCTCTTCTTGACTGTGGCCCCCGTGGAAATCTGGGCCAGGATCGTGTCGGCAGGCACAGTCTCGCCATCGGCCACGAACAGGATCGAGCCGGTGGTGATGTCGAGCTTCTGAATCTTCTCCTTGCCGCTGGGCTTGAGCTGGAGCTGGAAGTCCGTCTCGGCGATCTGGGCATCGACGCCGTGGGAGGTCCGGAAAGCCCGGACCCGGGCCTTGGGGCCGAACTCCACCGCCCCATCCACCAGGGAGCGCACCACGCCGGTTTCGGCCGTGGACACACCGCCGGTGTGGAAGGTGCGCATGGTGAGCTGGGTGCCGGGCTCCCCGATCGACTGGGCGGCCACGATGCCGACGGCCTCGCCGAGGTCGACGAGCTGGTTGTGGGCCAGGGCCCAGCCGTAGCACTTGCGGCAGACGGAACGGGAGGCCTCACAGGTGAGCGGTGAGCGGACCTTCACGGTCCGCACGCCGGCCGCCTCGATCCGCTTGGAGAGGGGGGGATCGATTTCACCGTCACGGGAGACGATCACCTCTCCCTGGGCGTCGACCACGTCCTCGGCGGCGAGGCGACCCACCAGCTTGCTGGCGAAGCGGCCGCGCTCATCGGCATCGATCGGAATGCAGCGGGTGGTGCCGCAGTCGTCTTCCCGCACGATCACATCCTGCGCCACGTCCACCAGACGCCTGGTGAGGTAGCCGGAGTCCGCCGTGCGCAGGGCGGTGTCCACCAGACCCTTGCGGGCGCCGTAGGAGGAGATCACGTACTCCGTGACGGTCAGCCCCTCGCGGAAGTTGGTGCGGATCGGCAGGTCGATGATCTCCCCCTGGGGGTTGGCCATCAGGCCGCGCATGCCCACCAGCTGGCGCACCTGGGACATGTTCCCCCGGGCGCCGGAGTTGGCCATCATCCACACGGAGTTGAGTGGATCGTTCTCGTTGAAGTTGCGGCGCACCGCCGCCACGAGCCGCTCGTTGGTTTCCGTCCAGGTGTCGATCACCTTGGTGTGACGCTCCACCTCGGTGATTTCACCGAGTCGGTAACGCTCCTCGGTCTCGGTGATCTGCTCCTCGGCCTCGGCGAGCAGGGCCGCCTTGTCACCCGGGATGCGCAGGTCGTCCACCGAGATGGACACGGCGGCCTGGGTGGCGTAATGGAAGCCGAGATCCTTCAGTTCGTCGGCCATCGAGGCCGTGGCCGCCGTGCCGTGGTGCTTGTACGCCCAGGCCACCAGGTTGCGCAGGGCCTTCTTGTCGACGACCCGGTTGCGGAACGGCGGGGCCTCCCGCGTGAGCGGGGCATTCGTGGAACCAGCCACCTCGACGATGGGATCGGCGGCCTTCTTGGCGGACTTCTTGCTGGTTTTCTTGGCGGGGGTGGCGGTCATGGCTGCGCGCAGGTGGAAAGACGGAGAGGGCGAAGAGGGATTGGGCCGGCTCAGGCGGCAGCCACGGCGTCGATGATCGTGTGGTTGATCACCACGCGGCCCACGGTGGTGAGCAGATAGCGGCTGATCAGGGCTCCGTCCTCGTCGAAGCGGTCGCGGCGGTACTTCCACTGCTCCACGCGGGTGCCGTCGCTGAGGGTGATCTGCTCGACGGGCTCCTTGTCCTCGTCGTCGCAGTCGACATCGCCGCTGAAGCGGACCCAGACCCAGTCATGGAGACCGATGTGCCTCTCCTCGAAGGCGGCGATCACATCCTCCAGACCGGCGAAGGTCCGGGCCCGGTCACCGAAGGCGGGCTTGGGGGCGCCCGGCTGTTCCGCCGTCAGGTAGTAGGCCCCGAGCACCATGTCCTGCGAGGGGGTGATGATCGGCTCGCCGGTGGCCGGCGAGAGGATGTTGTTGCTGGCCAGCATCAGCATGCGGGCCTCCGTCTGCGCCTCGATCGCCAGCGGCACGTGCACGGCCATCTGGTCACCGTCGAAGTCGGCGTTGAAGGCCGGGCAGACCAGCGGATGCAACTGGATGGCGCGGCCATCCACCAGCTTCGGTTCGAACGCCTGGATGCCGAGCCGGTGCAGGGTCGGAGCCCGGTTGAGCAGGATCGGATGCCCTTCGATCACCTCCTGCAGCACCTGCATCACCTCGTCATCGGCCCGCTGGATGAGCTTCTTGGCCGCCTTGATGTTGTTGACGATGTTCTGGCGGATCAGGCGATGGATCACGAACGGCTGGAACAGCTCGATCGCCATCTCCTTGGGAAGGCCGCACTGGTGCATCTTCAGCTTGGGGCCCACCACGATCACCGAACGGCCGGAGTAGTCGACCCGCTTGCCGAGCAGGTTCTGGCGGAAGCGGCCCTGCTTGCCCTCGATGATGTCGCTGAGCGACTTCAGGGCCCGGTTGTTGGCCCCCACCACGGTGCGGCCGCGGCGGCCGTTGTCGATCAGGGCATCGACGGCTTCCTGCAGCATCCGCTTCTCGTTGCGGACGATGATTTCCGGAGCCAGGATCTCCTGCAGACGCGCCAGGCGGTTGTTCCGGTTGATCACCCGCCGGTAGAGATCATTGAGGTCGGAGGTGGCGAAGCGACCGCCGTCGAGCTGCACCATCGGGCGCAGATCGGGCGGGATCACCGGAATCACATCCAGCACCATCCACTCCGGCTTGGCGTTGGTGGCGATGAAGTTGTCGATCACCCGCAAACGCTTGATCAGCTTGGCCCGCTTCTGGCCCTTGCTGGCCGCGATCTCCTCGCGCAGCTGTTCGGCGGTTTCGGCCAGGTCGATGTCCTCCAGCAGCTGCTTGAGGGCCTCGGCACCGATGCCCACCACCGGCTCGTTCTCGATCTCCGAATCCTCGGCGTAGATCTCATCCTCGATCTCCAGCCACTCGTCCTCGGTGAGCAACTGCTTGTAGGTGAGGGCCTTGTGATCGCCCGGATCGAGCACCACGTAGCAGTTGAAGTAGACGATCTGCTCCACATCCCGCAGGGGCATGTCCAGCAGGATCGCCACGTAGCTGGGAATCCCCTTGAGGTACCAGACGTGGGAGACCGGAGCCGCCAGCTTGATGAAGCCCATCCGGTGGCGCCGCACCCGGCTCTCGGTCACCTCCACGCCGCAGCGTTCGCAGACGATGCCCCGGTGGCGCACCCGCTTGTACTTGCCGCAGTGGCATTCCCAGTCCTTGGACGGACCGAAGATCTTCTCGCAGAACAGGCCGTCCATCTCCGGCTTGAGCGTGCGGTAGTTGATGGTTTCGGGCTTGGTGACCTCACCCACCACCTGACCATTGGGCAGCGTGCGCTGCCCCCACTGCATGATCCGCTCGGGTGAAGCGAGCGTGATCTTGACGTAGTCGAAGTGGTTTTCGGTGCGGAGGTTGCTGTTGGACATGGGGCTAGCGCGCGGAGATCGAGGGGGTGTGCGTCAACACGGAAGGCGTTCCTGAGATGGCCGTGGGCGGGTGGCCGTCAGGCGATCCGGATTGATCAGCGATCAGTCGTCGTCGTAATCCGCGACGCCGAGGGATTCGTAGGTGGGCCGGCTCGGGGTGCTGCGGCGGGGGTTGACGTCCTGCATGAGGTCGACTTCCTCGCCCGCATCGGTGTACACCGCGATGTCGAGGCCGAGGGACTGCAGCTCGCGCATCAGCACCTTGAACGACTCGGGCGTGCCGGGACGGGGGATCGGCTTGCCTTTGACGATCGCGTTGAGCGCCTCGTTGCGGCCCTGCATGTCGTCGGATTTGACGGTGAGCAGTTCCTGCAGGGTGTAGGCCGCGCCATAGGCCTCGAGGGCCCAGACCTCCATCTCCCCGAGCCGCTGGCCGCCCTGCTGGGCCTTGCCGCCCAGGGGCTGCTGGGTGACCAGGGAGTAGGGACCGGTGGAGCGGGCGTGGATCTTGTCGTCCACCAGGTGGACGAGCTTGAGGATGTGGGCATAGCCCACGGTGACCGGCTGGTCGAAGGCCTCGCCGCTGCGGCCATCGATCAGCTGGATCTTGCCGGGATTCTCCGGGTCATAGACCCAGTCCTTGCCGGGCTGGCTGGCGGCCTCCTCCAGGAAGGCCTGGACGGTCTGCTTGGACTTTTCGGCCCCGTGCATCTCATCGAAGGGCACCACCTTGACGCGGCAGCCCAGGTGGGAAGACGCCCAGCCCATCAGGCATTCGAACACCTGGCCCACATTCATCCGGCTGGGCACGCCCAGCGGGTTGAGCACGATGTCGATGGGGGTGCCATCCGGCAGGTAGGGCATGTCCTCCCGGGGAAGGATGCGGCTGATGATGCCCTTGTTGCCGTGGCGGCCGGCCATCTTGTCGCCGACCTGGATCTTGAGGCGCTTGGCCACGTAGACCCGCACCACCATGTTCGCGCCGGGCGGCAGCTCATCGCCCTGCTCCCGGGTGTAGATCCGCACGTCCACCACGCGACCCCGCTCGGTGCTCGGCACGCGCAGGGAGTTGTCGCGCACATCGCGGGCCTTCTCGCCGAAGATCGCCCGCAGCAGCTTCTCTTCGGGCGGCTGGTCGGATTCGCCCTTGGGCGTGACCTTGCCGACCAGGATATCGCCGCTCTCGACGAACGCACCCACACGGATGATGCCCATCTCGTCGAGGTTGCCGAGGCTCTCCTCCGCGACGTTGGGGATTTCCCGGGTGATTTCCTCGGGCCCCAGCTTGGTCTGGCGGGCCTCGATCTCGTACTTCTCGATGTGCACCGAGGTGTAGAGATCGTCGGTGACCAGACGCTCGCTCACCAGGATGGCGTCTTCGTAGTTGTAACCCTCCCAGGGCATGTAGGCGATCAGCACGTTCTGGCCGAGGGCGATCTCGCCGCCCTCGCAGGCCGAGCCATTGGCCAGCACCTGGCCGGCGATGACCTGATCGCCCTGCTGGACGATGGGCCGCTGGTTCAGGCAGGTGTCCTGGTTCGAGCGCTGGTACTTCTGGAGGTGATGGGCGTGCTCGACGCCGTTCTCGTCACGGATGACGATCGCCGTGGCATCCACGAAGGTGACCGTGCCGTTGACCCGGGTGATCGGTACCATGCCGGAGTCGCGGGCCACCTGCGTCTCCAGGCCGGTGCCCACCAGCGGACGCTCAGGCCGCAGCAGCGGCACGGCCTGCCGCTGCATGTTCGAGCCCATCAGGGCGCGGTTGGCGTCGTCGTGCTCGAGGAAGGGGATCAGCGAGGTGGCCACCGAAATCACCTGGACCGGTGAGAGCTGGACATAGTCCACCTGCTCCGGGGGCACCTTCTCGAAGTCCTGGCGGTAGCGGACCGGCACGAGATCAGCGGTGATCAGGCCGCTGGCGTCGGTGGCCACGTCGCCGGGGGCGACGCGGCACTCGTCCTCGAGATCGGCCGAGAGATAGATCGGGTCGCCCTGCTTGAGCACGATTCCGTTCTCCACCCTCCAGAACGGCGTCTCGATGAAGCCGTATTCGTTCACCCGGGCGTGGGTGGCCAGCGAGCCGATCAGACCCGCATTCGGCCCTTCCGGTGTCTCGATCGGGCAGATGCGCCCGTAGTGGGAGGGGTGGATGTCGCGAACGGCGAAGCCGGCCCGCTCCCGGGTGAGACCCCCAGGACCGAGGGCGCTGATGCGGCGCTTGTGGGTGAGCTCGGCCAGGGGGTTGGTCTGGTCCATGAACTGGCTGAGCTGGCTGGAGCCGAAGAACTCCTTGATCGCCGCCACCAGGGGCTTGGGGTTCACCAGCTGGGCCGGCGTGAGCGATTCGGTCTCGCCGACGGTCATCCGTTCCTTGATGATCCGCTCGAGCCGGTTCAGACCGACCCGCACCTGGTTCTGCAGCAGCTCACCCACCGAGCGCACGCGGCGGTTGCCGAGGTGGTCGATGTCGTCGAGGCTGGCCCCGCCGACATCGAGCTCGAGGTTGATCAGGTAGTCGATCGTGCTGAGCACATCCTCGGGGGTGAGGGTGCGCACGGCATCGGGGATGGTGAGGCGCAGTTTCTTGTTGATCTTGTAACGACCGACCCGGCCCAGGTCGTAGCGCTTGGGATCGAAGAAACGGCTGTGCAGCAGGCTCTGACCGCCGCTCACCGAGGGAGGCTCACCGGGCCTGAGCTTCTTGTAGAGCTCCAGCAGGGCCTGGTCCTCCGAGGAGATGCCCTCGTCGTTGGCCGCTTCGATCGACTTCTGGTAGTACTCCGGGTGGCGGAGCTTGTCGAGCACGTCGTTGTCGGACAGGCCGATCGCCCGCATCAGCACGTGGGCGTTGATCTTGCGGGTCTTGTCCACCCGCACGTGCAACAGATCGTTCTTGTCGGTTTCGAACTTCAGCCAGGCGCCCCGGTTGGGGATGAGGCTGGCGTTGAAGGTCTTGCGGCCGTTCTTGTCCTGTTCGTCCTTGAAATAGACGCCGGGCGAACGCACGATCTGGTTCACGATCACCCGCTCGGCGCCGTTGATGATGAACGTGCCCCGCTCGGTCATCAGGGGGAGTTCGCCGATGAACACCTCCTGTTCCTTGATCTCACCGGTCTCCTTGTTGACCAGCCGGCAGGTGACATACATCTGGGAGGCGAAGGTCGCATCGCGACGCTTGGCCTCTTCCACGTCATGGCGGGGTCGCTTGAGCCGGTACTCACTGCCGATGAAGTGCAGCTCCAGCTTGCCGGTGTAGTCGGTGATCGGCGAGAAGCTCTCCAGCTCCTCGATCAGCCCCTTCTCCAGGAACCATTTGAAGCTCGCCCGCTGTACCTCGACCAGATCGGGGAGGTAAGTGGCGGTCTTGGCGACCTGGATCGCGCTGCTCATGCGGTGAACCTGCAGGATCGGATTGGTGGAGGGGACAGGCCGGCCGGCCTTTGCAGCTCTGAGGTCCGCAGCTGCCCACGCCAACAGCCGCTCCCCCCGCGGGGAACGGCTGCCGAGGGGGCGCGCCTAACGGGCTCGGATCAAGGCTGCAGGCGTCGACAACAAGGAGCGAGTTCGCTTCCAGGCCAATGAAACATCATACATTGTGACGCGGCAGCTGGAAAAGCTCCCGGGCATTGGCGGTGCTGACCCTGGCCACGCGCTCGAGGCTCTCCCCCCGCAGCTCCGCCACACGGGCCGCCACCGAGGCCACATAGGCGGGCTCGTTGCGCTTCCCCCGGCGTGGAACCGGCGCCAGGAAGGGGCAGTCGGTCTCGACCAGGTAGCGATCCTCGGGAACGAGGCGGGCGCAGGCATGGGTGGCCTCGGCCTTGGGGAAGGTGACGACACCGCTGAAGCTGATGTGAAAACCCAGCTCCAGAAAGGCCGCCATCTCCTCGGGAGTTCCGCCCCAGCAGTGCATCACGCCCCGGGGGCAGGCCCCCGCCCCCGCCCGCTGCCGCAGCTCGACCAACAGGGGCTCGGCCGCGTCACGGCAGTGGATGATCACCGGCAGGTCCAGCTCCAGGGCCAGATCCAGCTGGGGCCGCAGCACTGCGAGCTGGGCCTCGAGGTTGGTGTCGCGGAAGAGGTCGAGACCGAGCTCCCCAATCGCCACGACCCGGGGGTCGGCCTGGGCGGCCTCCCGCAGAACCTGCTGCGTGTCGGGCCGCCAGTGCTCGGTGTCGAGGGGATGCACCCCGACCGAATAGCGCATCTCGGGGAAGCGATCGGCCAGGGCACGGATCCCCTGGATCTCGGACGGTTCCACACAGGCATGGACCAGGGAGACCACGCCGGCCTCCCGCCAGCGCTGGGCCACCTGGTCCAGATCGTCGTCAAAGTTGCGAAAGACGATGTGGCAGTGGGAATCCACCAGGGGGACTGTGACCTGCCCCTCGGAGGGAGCCACGGCGACCGGATCGTGGGCGGCTGCTGCTGGGGCCATGGCGGCATCCGACGCGCTGGAAGCCGCCATGGTGTCAAAGGGGCGTCACGAATGGGGCCTGGCGAATGGGGCGCCAGCCGGGTGGGACCCGGACGATCAGACGCTGGCCGGGGCCGGATCGAGAGCCTTCTTGACGGCCGCACTCAGCCTGGACTTCTGATGGGCGCCGGTGTTGCGGTGCAGCACACCCACCTTGACGGCCTTGTCGATCTTGCTGAAGGCGGCGCCCATGCTCTGCTGCACGGCGGCCTTGCCGGCGTCTCCGGAATCCTGGTTGTAGGCCGAGCAGGCCGTGAAGCAGCGCTTCATCAGGGTGCGGAGCGCCGACTTGTAGCCCCGGTTGCGCAGGCGGTTGCGCTCGGCGATCTCGATGCGCTTCTTCGACGATTTGTTATTGGCCACAGGCGGACAGGCGCTGGTTCGGCAAACGAAGATCTTACCTGGCGGCTCGTTGGCCAGGGCAGCGGACCTCTAGCTTGAAGCCTGCGCTTCCCAGCCCCGCCGTGGTCGCCTCCCCCACCACCATCACGCTTGCCTGCCTGCGGGACCAGGCCGCCGCAGCGGCGCGGCTGGAGGCCATCGCCCAGCGCACCAGCGGGGAGCAGATCATCCAGGCCGCGGCGCGGGTCGACGCCATTCTCGAGCGGGTGCGGCGGGAAGGGGATGCCGCCCTGATCGCGCTGACCGAGGAGTTCGACGGGGTGCGGCCCGAGCCCCTGCGCATCCCCCAGCAGGAGCTGGCCGCCGCCTGGGAGCAGTGTCCGGCCCACCTGCGGCGGGCCCTGGAGCTGGCCCATGAACGGATCCTGGCCTTCCACCGGCACCAGCGTCCCAGCGATCTGGCGGTCACGGGCCCCCATGGCGAGCTACTCGGACGGCGCTGGCGGCCGGTGGAACGGGCCGGCCTGTACGTGCCCGGTGGGCGGGCGTCCTATCCCAGCACCGTGCTGATGAATGCCGTGCCGGCCAAGGTGGCCGGGGTCGGGCGGCTGGTGATGGTCACCCCGCCGGGGCCCACGGGCCAGCCCAATCCCACGGTGCTGGCGGCGGCCCACCTCGCCGGCATCGAGGAGATCTACCGGGTCGGCGGAGCCCAGGCGATCGGGGCCCTCGCCTACGGCACGGCCTCGATTCCCCGGGTGGATGTGATCACCGGTCCGGGCAACCTCTACGTGACCCTGGCCAAGAAGGCGGTCTACGGCCAGGTCGCCATCGACTCGCTCGCCGGACCGAGCGAGGTGCTGGTGATCGCCGACCACACCGCCCGGCCCGAGCAGGTCGCCGCCGATCTGCTGGCCCAGGCGGAGCACGATCCCCTGGCCGCCGCCATCCTGCTCACCACCAGTGAGGCGTTGGCCCGCAGCGTGCCGGCCGCCATCGAAGCCCAGCTGAGCGGCCATCCCCGCGCCGCCATCACCCGGGCCGCCCTCGAGAACTGGGGGCTGATCGTGGTCTGCGAGGACCTCGACCAGGCGGCCGCCCTCAGCGACTGTTTCGCACCCGAGCACCTCGAACTGCTGGTGGAGGAACCCGAGGCTCTGGCCGAACGCATCCAGCACGCCGGCGCGATCTTCCTCGGCCCCTACACGCCGGAGGCGGTGGGCGACTACCTGGCCGGCCCGAACCACACCCTGCCCACCTCCGGCACGGCACGGTTCGCCGGCGCCCTGAGCGTGGAGACGTTCCTGCGCCACACCTCCCTGATCCGCTTCAACCGCCAGGCCCTCCACGCCACGGCCGAGGCGGTGGTGGCCCTGGCCGAGAGCGAGGGGCTGCACAGCCACGCCGAATCGGTGCGGCAGCGGCTGGACTGAGGCCTCAGCGCTTCTCCAGATCCCGCACCCGGGGCTGATCCCCCGCGATCTCCCCCACCAGCACCTGGTCGGTGATCCCCACGAACAGACCGTTCTCGAGCACACCGGGCAGGTTGTTGATCTCCTGTTCCAGGCCGGCTGGATCGGTGATCCCGCCGGCAAAGCGCACGTCGAGCACCAGGTTGCCCTGGTCGGTCACCACCGGGCCTGCCTTGCGGACGGCCATCCGCAGCTGGGCCTCGCCCCCGAGGGCCTGCAGCTCAGCCTGCACCTGACGCCAGGCCCCCGGGAGCACCTCAACCGGCAGCAGAAAGCCCAGGTTCAGGGTGTCGACCAGCTTGGTGGCATCCACCACCACCACGAAGCGCTCCGCCCGGCGCGCCACCAGCTTTTCCTGCACATGGCAGGCGCCACCGCCCTTGATCAGCTGGAACGCAGGATCCACCTCATCCGCACCGTCAATGGCGAGGTCGATGCGCTCGATCGCATTGAGGCTCTTGAGCGGAATCCCCAGCTCCGCGGCCAGCACCTCCCCCTGGAAGGAGGTGGTGACGCCGGTGATGTCGGTGAGTTCGCCGCGCTTCAGCTTGGCGCCCAGGGCCTGGATCATCAGCGCGGCCGTGGAGCCGGAGCCCAGGCCGACCACCATGCCGCTCCGGATCTGCTCGGTGGCCGCCTCGGCCACCGCCTGCTTCATGCGGTCCTGCAGATCCGACATCTCACGCCAGCGCTCGGGGCCGCGACCGTAGCAGTGGCCCGGCTGGGAGCAGTGGCCTGGCTGGGTTCCCGGCTGGCCCGATGGGCTCAGCCCGCCCGAGGGAGAGCGGCGGGACGGATCGAGAGGCTGAGCTCCCGGCGTCCCCGCACGACGGTGAGGGGCAGGGGCTCACCCACCGACGCCAGCTCCACCTGCTTCAGCAGGGCGGACGGGTCGCGAACAGGGAGCTCCGCCACCGCGACCACCAGGTCCCCCCGCTTCAGGCCGGCGGTCTCGGCCGGGCTGTCCGGGAGCACCCGCTGCACCAGGGCGCCATCGCGCTCGGGCAGCTGCAGCAGGGCATCGGGATCGCGGTTGTTGTCGCGGGCCCGGCGGGCGGTGAGGGGCACGAGCTGCAGGCCCAGGTAGGGGTGGACCACCTGGCCGCCATCGGCCAGCTGCTCGGCCACCCGCCGGGCGAGGTTGATCGGGATGGCGAAGCCCAGGCCCGCCCCGGGGCCGGAGCGCACCAGGGTGTTGATGCCGATCACCTGGCCGGCGGCATCGATCAGGGGGCCGCCGGAATTGCCGGGATTGATGGCGGCGTCGGTCTGGATCAGATCCAGGCGCTTGTCGGCGAAGCCGAGGCTGTTGATGTCGCGGTGCAGGCTGCTGACGATGCCGAGGGTGACGGTGCGCTGCAGGCCGTAGGGGCTGCCGAGGGCGATCGCCCAGTCCCCCACCTCGAGGGCCTCGGAATCCCCCAGCGGGGCGGCCTTGAGCTCGCTGGCACCGCGGATCCGCACCAGGGCCAGATCGGTGACGGGATCACTGCCCACCACGGTGCCGTCGAGCTGGCGGCCGTCCGCCAGGGTCACCTCGACGCGATCCACCTGGTCGACCACGTGGGCATTGGTGAGCACCAGGGCCTTGGCGGCATCGATCACCACCCCCGACCCCTGGCCCCGCTCACGCATGCTCCCGGAGGGATCGCCGAACAGATCCCGCAGCAGCGGATCCAGCAGGGCCGGGTCGAAGGGCTGCCGGGCCACATCCCGCTCGATGTCGATCCGCACCACGGCGGGGGCCACGGCCCGGGCCGCCTCCGCCACGAAGCTGTGGGGCACCGGGAGGGACGCCGCCAGGGCCGGAGCCAGGCCTGTGGCCAGCACCAGCACCAGCACGGCCAGGCGGACTCCCAGCCAGGCCAGGGGCCGGCGGAGTCGGCCCCGTAGGGATGGCGGGGTCATGCGCTCAGCGGGGTGGCCATGGGCCCACGACGGATGGGTCCCCGAGGCTAAGGAGCCGACCAGCGCAGCAGGGAGTGGCGCAAACCGCCCGATGGGCTGATGGCGACCCAGCGGCCGCCGGGATCATCGGGCCGCCCCAGGGGACAGGGCTGCACCGGCGTGAAGCCGCAGAGGGTGGAGGGGCAGCCCAGCAGGGGCACAGCCTCCCGACCCGGCAGGGCTCCCTGCCAGTGCTGGTGGACGTGGCCGAACAGCACCGCCTCGAGCCCCGGGGCGTCCTGCAACAGCGCCATCAGCTGCTCTCCGTCCATCAGCCGGATGGGGTCCATCACCGGATCGCCGATCGCAACGGGCGGGTGATGGACCGCCACCACCAGCGGCAGACGGTCGGCCCGGCGGCGCAGCTCCTGGAGGCGCTCGGCAAGCCAGGCCAGCTGACGTCGGCCCAGCCAACCCTCCGTCGCTCCGGGCCGGTGGCTGTCGAGCAGCAGCAGCCAGCCGTCCCCCACCCTCAGCAGGGCCGGCGCGATCCGCGTGCAACGGCCCAGCGCCGCCCGCAGCAGCAGGGGGTGGTCGTGGTTGCCGGGCAGGAGGGCCACCGGCACGCCGAGGGGCTGCAGCAGCTCCCTCAGCACGCCGTAACCGCCTAGGCTCTCGTCCTGGCAGAGGTCACCGCTGATCAGCAGCAGGTCGGGGGCTTCGGGTACGCCGGCCAGCGCCTGGCGCAGGGCGTGGGCCAGCCACTGCCGCGGCTGGCGGGCCCGGTAGGTCCCGGTCGGATCCGCCAGGAGATGGGGATCGCTGAGCTGGAGCAGGCGCATCCGCCTAAGTTGCCCTCTGATCACCGAGGCCGCCATGGCAGCAATCCCCCCCGGCACCCGGCAGCGCTGCAGCCTCTGCCAGGTGGAGATCCAGGGCATGGTCGGCGGCGCCGACCTGGTCCACTTCAGCCAGGGGGCGCCGGGGACCCGCGCCAAGCTCTGGGCCAGGGTCTGCCAGTACCTCCGCAGCGACGGTCAGAAGGCCCAGTGCCTCAACCAGGACCCGAGCCAGCGCGGCACCGTGCAGAGCAGTGACTACTACGCCGAGGCTCCGATGATCGATGTCGGCGCGATGATGGGCAACCAGGGCTCCAGTGGCGATCCCGTAGGTTGATCCGCTGATCCGGCGGCGGGTCGATACCGCCGACCCTTCGCCTTGCCGCACCCCCTGATCCCCGAGCTGGAATCCCTGGCCAGGACCATCCTGGCCGGTCTCGGTTTCGAGCTGCGGGGCGTCAACCTGCAGACCCATCGCATCCCGATGACCCTGCAGGTGTTGGCGCAGCGGGGCGATGGCGTGGACATCAGCCTCGATGAGTGCGCCAGCATCAGCGCTCCGCTGGATGAGGCCATCGAGCAGGCGGGACTGCTGGCGGAGGAGCCCTATGTTCTGGAGGTCAGCAGTCCGGGTGTCAGCGACAGGCTGCACGACGACCGCGATTTCCGCAGCTTTCGCGGATTCCCGGTCGGCGTGAGCTTCCTCGATGCCAAGGGTCAGGAGACCCGCTGCCAGGGGCTGCTGCTGGAACGCACCGATACGGAGCTCCTGATCAACCTGCGCGGCCGCACCAAACGGATCCCCCGCGACGCCGTGCTCGAGGTTCTGCTGGTCACCCCCAGCGACGACAACTGAATCACCCAAAACCGAATCACCCACAACCGAAAATCCCATGGCCCTGGTCCTGCTTCCCGGTCTCAACAACCTGATCGAGGACATCAGCGAAGAGAAGAAACTGCCTCCCTCGGTCGTCGAGGCGGCCCTGCGGGAGGCCCTGCTCAAGGGCTATGAGCGCTACCGGCGCACGCTGTATCTGGGCATCAGCGAGGATCCGTTCGAGGAGGACTACTTCTCCAACTTCGACGTGCAGCTGGACCTCGATGACGAGGGCTATCGGGTGCTGGCCTCGAAGATCATCGTGGAGGAGGTCGAGAGCGAAGACCACCAGATCGCCCTGGACGAGGTGCAGCAGGTGGCGGATGACGCCCAGATCGGCGACACCGTGGTCCTGGACGTGACGCCTGAGAAGGACGACTTCGGGCGGATGGCCGCCGCGACGACCAAGCAGGTGCTCGCCCAGAAGCTGCGCGACCAGCAGCGCCGCATGATCCAGGAGGAATTCGCGGACCTGGAGGATCCCGTGCTGACCGCCCGGGTGATCCGTTTCGAACGCCAGAGCGTGATCATGGCGGTGAGCAGCGGCCTGGGCCGCCCGGAGGTGGAGGCCGAGCTGCCGCGCCGCGACCAGCTGCCCAACGACAACTACCGCGCCAACGCCACCTTCAAGGTGTTCCTGAAGGAGGTGAGTGAGGTCTCCCGGCGGGGTCCGCAGCTGTTCGTGAGCCGGGCCAATGCGGGGTTGGTGGTGTATCTCTTCGAGAACGAAGTCCCGGAAATCCAGGAGGGCTCCGTGCGGATCGTGGCGGTGGCCCGCGAAGCCAATCCCCCCAGCCGGTCGGTCGGTCCACGCACCAAGGTGGCGGTCGATTCGGTGGAACGGGAAGTGGATCCGGTGGGAGCCTGCATCGGCGCCCGCGGCTCCCGCATCCAGCAGGTGGTCAACGAGCTGCGCGGCGAGAAGATCGACGTGATCCGCTGGTCCCACGACCCCGGCCAGTACATCGCCAATTCGCTCAGTCCGGCGCGGGTGGAAGCGGTGCGTCTGGTGGACCCGGAAGGGCAGCACGCCCACGTGCTGGTCCCCCCTGATCAGCTCAGCCTGGCCATTGGCCGGGAGGGGCAGAACGTGCGGCTGGCCGCCCGGCTGACCGGCTGGAAGATCGACATCAAGAACGCCACCGAGTACGACCAGGCTTCCGAGGACGCCGTGGTGGCCGAGCTGATCGCCATGCGCGAGGAGGAGGAAGCCCTTCAGGCGGAGGCCGAGGCCCGGCTCGCCGCCGAACAGGCCGCCCGCGCCGAGGAAGACGCCCGCCTGCGGGAGCTCTATCCCCTCCCCGAGGACGAGGAGGGCTATGGGGAGGAAGCCCCTGAACAGGAGTTCGAAACCCAGCTGGAAGCCGAGCCCGAGCCGCTGGTGGCCCAGGCAGGCGAGGGCGAGGACGAGGGCGAGGCCCGGTGAACGCCAGACCCGTGCTGAGACGGTGTGTCGCCTGTCGCACCCTGTGTGACCGCACCCTGCTCTGGCGGGTCATCCGCCTCGCCGAGGGAGGCATCGCGCTGGATCAGGGCATGGGCCGCTCGGCCTACCTCTGCCCCAGCCACGACTGTCTCGGCGAGGCCCGACGGCGCAAGCGTCTGCAGCGGGCCCTGCGCTGCCAGGTTGCAGACTCAGTCCTTGAAGCGCTGGAACAGCGACTGCTCACCAGCGCCGACCCCGCCTCCGAGCCAACCCCCCAGGCGACCTCTGAGGCAAGATGACCTTTGGCCGCAGCGCGCGTGCGGCCTGGTGCCCTAGGACCCCCATGGAGGTCCTGGGCCCCGACCACTGGAGACCTGAATGACCAGCAGCGGCAAAGTCAGAATTTATGAGCTGTCCAGGGACCTTGGCCTGGACAACAAGGACGTGCTCGATGCCGCCGAGAAGCTGGGCGTGGCTGCCAAGAGCCACAGCAGCTCGATCAGTGATGACGAGGCCTCTCGCATCCGCCAGCTGATCGAGAAGGGCGGCAACGGTGCCGCGGAGCCATCAGCTGCTGCCCCCACTGCCCCCACCAAGTCCATCCTGTCGGTGAAGAAAGCCGCTCCCCCCACAGCGCCGTCCGCCCCCAAGCCCGCCGCCCCCGCTCGCCCGGCCGTGACGGCACCGGTCAACCAGCCCAGCCGCCCGGCCACACCCACCCGGCCGATCGCGGCGAGTGCGCCCAGCCGACCGGTCCCCCCGGCGACCAAACCCGCTACCCCGGCAGCCAAGCCCGTCGCCAAACCGGCCGCCCCGGCGCCCCAGGCCCAGATCTCCAGGCCGGCACCCCTGCCCAGCCGTCCCCCCGCCCCGGCCAAGCCCGCGGCAGCTCCTGAGGTGAGGCCAGGCGCCGCACCGGTGCGTCCACCGGCACCGGCCAGCCGGCAGCAGGTGCCCCCATCCAAACCCGCGCCGCCGGCCCGGCCTCCGGTGGTGATCGCCGCGAAGCCGGCCCGACCGGCCACGCCCGCCCCCAGCCGCAAGCCCGAGCTGCCCTCCAGGCCTGGAGCTGGCAAACCCCAGCTGGTCGGCCGACCGATCAGCGCTCAGGCCAGCAGCAGCCGTCCCGCGCCCCCGGCCGGCCGGCCGCCGCTGAGCCAGCGGCCGAAGGGTCCCCAGCGCCCTGGGGCGCCGGCCCCGACCCGACCCGGGCAGGGTGCAGGGGGCGGGCGTCCCGCCCCGACCCCGCTCGAGCTGGTGGGCAAGCCGATCCGCCGCGACAGCAGCGGCGCCGGCGGTACCAGGCCGCCGGCGCCCGGTCGCCCCGGCATGCCCCCCGGCATGCGCAAGCCGATGGCCCCGGGCGAGCTGATGCAGCTCCAGAAACCCTCCGGTCGCACTCCCGCCCCGCCACCGCGGCGCCCGGGCGAGCGCAGCGAAGCCGGCGGCACCGGCACCACCACGCCCGATCTGGTGCGGCCGACCGCCACACCACCGGCCGCGCCCCGGCGTCCGGGCTTCCGGGCGCCCGTCGCCGCCGGAGCCGCCGGCCGTCCCCGCCGGCCGGACTGGGATGACAGCGCCAAGCTCGAGGCCCTGCGCAGCCGCACGCCGCAGCGCCAGCGCCCCAAGGTCCACATCATCGGCGAGAACGACGACGCCCTGACCGCGGAGACCGGTGGGTACGCCGGTGAACTGGAGGCCGTGGTGCTGCAGGCCAGCCTGGCCAGGCCCACCAAGCCCAGGAGCCGCACCACCCCCGCGCCCAAGCCGACGGTGGCGGTGCGCAAGCGCAAGAAGGAGACCACCCGTCAGCGGCAGCGCCGCCGCGCCATGGAGCTGCGGGCGTCCCGCGAGGCCAAGCAGCAACGGCCCGAAATGCTGATCGTGCCGGAGGGGAACCTCACGGTGCAGGAGCTGGCCGAGAAGCTCGGCGTGGAGAGCTCCGAGATCATCAAGAGCCTGTTCTTCAAGGGCATCATCGCCACCGTCACCCAGAGCCTCGATCTCTCCACGATCGAGACGGTGTCCGACGAGTTCGGGGTGCCCGTGCTGGAGGACGACGTCGAGGAAGCCGCCGCCAAGACGGTCGAGATGATCGAGGCCAGCGACCTCGAGCACCTGATCCGCAGGCCCCCCGTCGTCACCGTGATGGGCCACGTGGACCACGGCAAGACGAGCCTGCTCGATGCGATCCGCAAGACCCGCGTGGCGGCCGGGGAAGCGGGCGGCATCACCCAGCACATCGGTGCCTACCAGGTGGAGATCGAGCACGCCGGGGACCCCCGCAGGCTCACCTTCCTCGACACCCCTGGCCACGAGGCCTTCACCGCGATGAGGGCGCGTGGCACCAAGGTCACCGATGTGGCCGTGCTCGTCGTGGCCGCCGATGACGGTGTGCGCCCCCAGACCCTGGAGGCGATCAGCCACGCCCGCGCCGCCAAGGTGCCGATTGTGGTGGCGATCAACAAGATCGACAAGGAGGGCGCCTCGCCCGACCGGGTGAAGCAGGAGCTCTCGGCCCTCGAACTGGTGGCGGAGGACTGGGGCGGCAGCACCGTGATGGTTCCCGTCAGCGCCATCAAGGGCGAGAACGTCGACAAGCTGCTGGAGATGATCCTGCTGGTCTCCGAAGTGGAGGACCTGCAGGCCAACCCCGATCGGCTGGCGAAGGGCACCGTGATCGAGGCGCACCTCGACAAGGCCAAGGGCCCGGTGGCCACGCTGCTGGTGCAGAACGGAACCCTGCGGCCCGGCGACGTGCTGGCAGCCGGTCCGGTGCTCGGCAAGGTCCGGGCGATGGTCGACGACACCGGCAAGCGGGTGAAGGCGGCAGGTCCCTCCTTCGCGGTGGAGGCCCTGGGCTTCAGCGAGGTGCCGACGGCAGGCGACGAGTTCGAGGTCTACCCCGACGAGAAGGCCGCCCGGGCTGTGGTGGGCGACCGCGCCAGCGAGGCCCGGGCCACGCGCCTGGCCCAGCAGATGGCGTCCCGGCGCGTCTCGCTGGCGTCGATGTCCGGCCAGGCCAGTGAAGGGGAGCTCAAGGAACTCAACCTCATCCTCAAGGCCGATGTGCAGGGTTCCGTGGAGGCGATCCTCGGCGCTCTGGAGCAGCTGCCCCAGGGCGAGGTGCAGGTGCGGGTGCTGCTGTCGGCACCGGGTGAGATCACCGAAACGGATGTGGACCTGGCTGCCGCCTCCGGCGCCGTGATCGTGGGTTTCAACACCTCGATGGCGCCTGGTGCCAAGCGGGCCTCCGATGCGACCGGGGTCGACGTGCGCGACTACGACGTGATCTACAAGCTGCTGGAGGACATCCAGCTGGCGATGGAGGGCCTGCTGGAGCCGGAGCTCGTGGAGGAGGCCCTGGGCGAAGCCGAGGTGCGGGCCGTGTTCACCATCGGCAAGAGCGCCGTGGCCGGCTGCTACGTCACCACGGGCAAACTGCAGCGGAACTGCAAGATCCGCGTCCGCCGGGGCAAGGAGGTGGTCTACGAGGGCGACCTCGATTCCCTCCGCCGCAACAAGGACGACGTCAAGGAGGTGGCCACCGGCTTCGAGTGCGGCATCGGCTGTGATCGCTTCACCGGCTGGCAGGACGGTGATCGGGTCGAGGCCTACAAGCTGGTCACCCAGCGCCGCACCCTGAGCACCTGAGCGCCGTGTCCCGATTC
>NZ_JBKOUC010000029.1:0-27092 GCF_046764815.1 Aphanothece stagnina RSMan2012 | reverse complement strand
CAGCCCACGCGCGGCAGCATGGTTACGCCCCTCACAGACCCAGGTGAAGCTGGCCTGGGGCCGCGCCTGCAGCACCTGCTGGGCCACCTGCGCCACGAAGAACGGCGCCTTGATGAACGCGAACTGGCCCACGTAGAGCAGCTTCAGGCGGCGGCCGATATCCATCGGCTCGGGGCAGGCTTCCTGGAAGGCCCGCGGGGCGGCCTGGGGGATCACGGCGATGCGCTCAGCGGCAACGCCGTGGTGGCATGTGAGGTAGGCCGCACACTGCGAAGCGCTCACGATGTGGCCATGGGCATGGCGGGCGATCATGCGGTTGCTGCGCGAGAGGGCGGCTCGCATCAGCCCATGGGCGACGCGCACCGGTGCCGGGCGCGGCACAGCATGGAGCCGCTTCCACGGCGCCAGGTCCTCCTCCACACGGCCTTCGAATCCGTGCGACCGGTGCACGAAGACCGCAGCGGGGGCGCGCGCGCGAAGGTCCTGCGCCGCCAGGTAACCGTGGGGCTGGTTGACGTGCACCACGTCGAACCTGCCCTGGCGAAGGTGGGCCCGCAGGGCTGTGCGGTAGGTGAGCGGCAGCTCGAGCAGGTAGTGCAGGTTGCCGTGGCGCAACCGCCGCCGCATGTCGCTGGCCCAGACCGTGCACACGTCGACGCCCGCACGCTCCAGCGCCCGGGCCGTCTGCCACTCGGTGCCGGCAGCGCCCGAGTCCGGCTCCGGAAGCACGTCGGCCATCATCAGGACCCTCACACCACGGACCCCGAAGCAGCGCCCTGGCTCCGCAGCTTCAGGAAGGCGGCCTGCAGCCCACGCATCCACACCCGGGGCGCCAGCGGATCGTCACGCAGCGAGGCCCAGATGTACCGCAAGGCCCTGGAATCACGGTTGCGGATCAGGTTGCTGGCCACGAAATAGTTCATCCGGGCGCGTGCGCGGCTGGCGGTCACCTGGCGTTGCGTCGGCGGCATCGCGGCGGCCTGCTGGAGCACAGGCTCATCCGATTCGCCCCTCGCACGCAGCCGCATCGCCTGCAGCGAGAGGCGTGCATAGGCAGCCTGCTCTTCGGCACGCGTCGCTGAGATGCCTCCCTCGTCAAAGCGATACGTGTAGAGCGGCTGTGGCAACATCACGAAGGCGCCGAGGGCTGCCAGTCGGTACCACAGGTCCCAGTCCTGCCCCACGCGTAAGGCGGCGCGATAGCCACCCGCCTGCTCGTAGGCGGCGCGGCGCATCATCACCGTGGGGTGCACGCTCGGACCATCGAGGATGCCGTGCCGGGCTGCCGGCTCCAGCACCCAGCGCGGCTCGGTCGACAGACCCGAGCCCCTGGCCTCGTAGAGCAGTTCGCCGCCCTTGGCCACCATGCGAGCCCAGCAGGAACAGAACACGGCCTGCGGGTAGCGCCGCATCAGAGCCAGTTGCTCTCGGAGGCGACCAGGCTCCGACACGTCGCCGGCATCCTGCCGGGCGATGAACGCTCCGCGGGCCTCGTGGCAGCCGCGGATCAGGGCACGCGTCAGCCCCTGGTTGGGCTGAGTGATCACACGCAGGCGCGCATCCGCCTGTGCGTGAAAGGCAAGGATCGCTGCGGTGCCATCGGTGGAGCCATCGTCAACGACGACGAACTCCAGATCCGCACCCTGCTGATCGAGGATGCTGCGCAGCGTCGCTTCCAGGTGAGCCGCGCCGTTGTGCACACCCATCACAACGGAGATCTCCGGGCTTGGGGTCATGGGACGTCGAGCCAAGCCAGGGGTAGACCTTTGCCGGATGGCGCAGAGCGACGCAAACTCTCTGCATGCATCGCCAGCAGGCCTGCGCGTTTCCATCCCAACAAGCCCGCAGCCAACTGGTAGATCTGCATCTGCAGAGCGGATCGGGCACCCGCCGCCCTCCGTGCGACGTTCAGACACTGCCGGCTCTCGTCAGGGAGTCCGGCTGCACCGGCCCGGCGTGCCTCAAGAAAGGCCCAGCGTGAGAAGTGCTTCATCTCGGCACACTCGGTGGGGACGCCAGCTTGCTTGGCTGACGCATACAAGCTGCTGATCAGGCGTGCCACGTCGCGGCAATGCTCAAGAGGGTCGCCCCCCCCAGTGAGCCGGGCCTGTGAGTGCTGGCGGTGCTCGGACAGCGTTTGCGGGCAGCGGACCAGCCTCACGCCAAGGGCCGCGACTCTTGCCTCGTACTCCCAGTCTTCACACATCCGCATGTCACTCCAGGGCCCCACGGCATCGCACACCTCGCGACGAAACAGCGGCGTATGCGTATTCCACCAACGGTCGACCAACAACGCGGGGAACAGCCTCTCGTGCTGCTGCGCAGTCCACTTGTACGGCTCGCGCAGCACAGCGCCGAACTCATCCACCAAGCGGGTGATGCCGTAGGCGATGCCGCACTCAGGATTTGCACGCAGCGCTGCCACCTGGACAGCAAACTTGTCGGGCAGCAACAGGTCATCACTATCGAGGTACTGGATGAACTCACCAATAGCCAAGCGTCTTCCAGCCTCACGAGCAAAGCCGGGACCGCTGTTGCTGATTCGTAGGGCTCGTATCTCCGAGGGATGCGACTTAACCAACGACGCCACGAAAGCAGCAGTGCCGTCGGTAGACCCGTCATCAACAATGATGATTTCAATCGGGCGGTAGAACTGCCTCAGAACTGAAAGAACAGCTTGATCCAGCAACCCTGCTCTGTTAAATACAGGAATAATAACTGAAACCAAGCCACGCCTCAAAGCGCGATGAGCTTTCATTAAGGTAGGCCCCGAGAAACGCGGTCAGAACTTAAAGAAATTCACTTACTGGCGGCTTAAAGCTGATACTCGAGCGTCAATAGCGCAGCTTCGATGAAGCCCAAGTCTAAGCCCGAGAATTGGCCAAGCTCATAGAAGAGTGTATATAGCTGTTGAATGCGCGAGCCCTAAAGTGAGCCAAATAGACTAGATTTATCAAGTCGTCACAAAGCCACCTCGAGTCATATCTAATTCTTGCTCTATTTCTCATCAGGAAGTTTTTGTTCCCCATCGCGATATGAGATGAGCTCCTGCTGATACTTAGCTCTCCTTCTTCCTGCCTTAAGCCGAGCGCTGACAATTGCTCATTCAGGAAGTCACTGGGGCTAAAACATAAGCTTTCATAAAGGCTAAAGCGAAAATCGACTCGGCCAGATACTAGATAACGGAGGATGATCTTATTAGCACCAAGCCAATAGTTGAAGGCACGCCAAACAGAAATAAGTGAGCGCTTTCCGCGGGGCCTGCTCACCATAGACGCAGAGAAGCTGCGAACATCCTTAATAGAAAAAATGACTCGAAGAACATCATGGGGCATGAATATCTCCGAAAAGTTTTCAGACAACATTTGCAATGTTGCAACAACTTTCGAAGAGTCTACTATAATCGCATCTTCACCTTGGGTTGCACGCACATAAGTCACCAAGCTTTTGTACTTACTAACCAGAGGGATATTTGAGTTTAGCCCACACAAATCAATCATGTTGCGCCAGAATTCACATTGATTCCAGTCCTCTAGGCATGAGCAGAGAGTAGCGCCCTGATAGCCACCCCATTGTGCAACGTAGTTATTCATGTGCCCTGGGGAGAAGAACTGGGATACCTCTCCGAGGCCCAGAACTTTAGGATGAGCACTTAGCAAATGATTTGTCAGCGTGGTTCCACTATGCTCTAAGCCAACAATATAGATGAATTTCATTAGTTTCTACTTCGGAACAAACGATGAGGTTGGTGGACAAGCAGATAGTTTGCTTTTGTGTCCGCTACTGAGCATGCAGCTTCCTAACAGACATAAGTCACGATAGCCATGTCAGCGCAATAATTTTTCGACCCGATTGGCGTTACTTCACATATACACACATGGTTGACATATTACGCCTGCAGAGCCTATTAACTTGCGCAGATAGTAATCCTAAATTCATGCGATGGGGCGCCTAAACACACTACATCAGCTTGGCCATGATAGATACGACCAATACAAGCCAAGAAATACTCATCACAGGCGATGCGTCTAATCAGGAATACACTCTGCTTCCACAAATAGCCCCAAAGTTATTCGCAGAAGGCCCCATCGCTGGACGGCCACTGGCCTCAGCGAATTCCCGGCAGGCAACCAAACTCTCGCCGGGCAGCAAACCAAGAGAGTGCCAATAAAAGCGGATTAGCAGGGCCACCCATGTGCGAATAGAGAATTGAATTTCCTAGGGTGCTGACGAATCCTTTGAGAACTAAACTACCCGACAGACGGTTGAGCACATAGCTGAAGCATCTTGCTTTGGCTTGCGCGGCCGATTAGCCTCCCAACTAACTGAGTCATTTTCTTCCACACAAGCAAACCAAAGAATTTCCAATCAGTGATGTCGATTAGAACAAAAGAGCCAAGATGGATAAAGTTTTAACTCTTGGCCTGGCTCGCCTGGACGGAAAATGAAGTCAAATACAATCTAAATAACTACAGTTTGAGTTTCAGGCTTGCATGGCATGCCGTAGCAGCGTTACGAGATTTGCACAGGAGCTCGCATACTCACCGCGCGTTACCGACTTCATAACCCGACCCATCAATAGCACCCGCCTTCAGCGCTCGAAGCTGCGCAATTCGCTCGTTCACCGGAATGGCGAACCTTCGGTCGGTGAATTGTTGGCGCTCGATCAAGCCACTGTGCTTCTCCGGCTGCGATTCATGCCATAAATGCACAAAGGGCACGAACGCGCCGGGATAGAAGCGCAGGGTCTGGGCACGCTCCAGGATCTCGTCATCCTCACCGCCCCACCCATAGAACGATTCGTCATGCCCACCGATCTCCCAATAGGCGTCGCGGGTCATCACCAGTGTCACCCCACGGCAGTTGGCGCGAACGTCGTCGATGGATTTGACGCAGGCGAGCGCATACGTTTGCTGCACCTGTCTCGACGTCTCGCGGTCGAGGTAGAAGACGAAGCGTGGGACGAGCGCACCGCTGAAGCCGCGGGCAAACAGATCCAGGGTGGCCTTCCCGTAGCTGGAGGGAGCCACCATGTCGGCATCGTGGAAAACGAGGGATTGCGAACACGCCTGGCGTGCACCCACGTTCAGCGCCCACGACTTGTTGAACGGCATCTCGGGGGAGGTGGAGGGTGCGTGCAACAGACGCACACCGGGCAGGTCTTCGGGAGTCAGCACCGGGATCCAGCTCTGCTCAACCACGATGATCTCCAGCCGCACCCCTGTCTGACCCCACAGGCTGGCAAGGCAGCATCGCAGCTGCGGCAGGCGCGCCTTGCCACGGAAGGCGATGATCACGCTCAGCTGCGGCTCAGCCTGTCCCCGCTCCCCGGGGGGAGCGGCAAAGGTGACGGGCCATCGCTGCAGGCAACACCTCAGCAGCCGCGCACCCGTGCGGGGAAAGAAGCGGCACACCGTGAGCGGCGAGGTGTCGCGCCACTTGCACACGCGGGCCCTGCCTGAATCGGTTGCCGTCAGGCGTTCGTGGCGGTTGCGCAGGTCGAGCCATGCTTCGCTGGGTGAGCGCAGCGCCAGCTCGAGCCGCCAGCGCTCGTGCAGCCAGCAGCCCAGCTTCTGACGAAGGGTGACAGACGCCATCTCAGCTGCGCTCCCCGATCTTGCGGGCGGGCACACCGCCATGGATCTCAAAGGCCGGCACATCCCTCAAGACCACGGCACCGGCCCCGATCACCGCCCCGTCGGCGATGGTGACGCCGGGCATCACCGTGACACCGGCACCCAGCCACACGTCGTTGCCGAGGGTCACGCCGAGCCGGGTGCGGTCGGGGCCTTGATCGCGGATCATCCGGCCGCGATCCACAGCGTGGTTGGAGCCCACCAGCGTGCAGAACTGGGAAATCAGGCAGTCGGATCCGATCACGATGTGACCATCGCCGCAGGCGCGCAGGTTGTTGTACTCGCCCAGCCAGGTGGCGGCGCCGATGCGGATGCAGCCGTAGCCGTTGGCGTCATCGCCGAAGGCGAGCACAGTGCCGCTTCCCACCGCGGCCCGTTTGCCCAGGGCCAGCCTGCCCTCGGCATAGGCCAGCAGCTTGACATCGTCAGCCAGCTTGGCGGTGGGATGGAGGCGGCGTATCTCGTCCAGACGCAACCACTCCAACCGCCGTTCACCCAGGAATCGCCGCACCTCCGGGTAGCGCAGAAGCGCCACCGTGCACAGCCACTCGGCCATGCTGCCGCGGCTCATGACGGCGCAGCCCCCTGGTTCGGCGCATCGAGCGCAGCGGCCTCCGCCCAGAATTGGGGGTCGTCGCAGGCCAGGCTGGAGTGGGCATGGGGCCATTCGCCGCCAGGGCCTCCATCCGGGCCCTTCTTGCCCATCCATTCGCGCACGGTTTCGGCCATCAACGAGCCCAGCAACCTGTCGAGCCTGCTGCTCGCGCCACCCACAGGCACTGGTGGGGCAGCTGGAAGTGCCTCGGATTCACAGGTCGCCTGGAGTTCGCGGCTCCAGTGGGCCACCGATACGGGAATGCTGTACCGCGTCTGCACAAGGGCCTGACCGGCCTCGACCAGCTGTTGACGCAGCGCCTGGTGAGTCCATACCCGCCGCAGCTGGGCAGCCGCGGCCGCACAGTCACCCGGTGCAAACAGCAGCGTGTTGCCCTCGTGGACCAGCCCCCCCTCCAGCCCTGAGCCCACGTAGCGCGACGACACCACGGCAACGCCGTTGGCCATCGCTTCCCAGATCACCTGCGGCCCTGTCTCCCAAGCCGAGGTGAGCAGCAGGACATCGACCTGACTGAGAACCTGGGCCTCCAGCTGCTGTGGCGTGAGGAAGCCCAGGAAACGGGCCCGGCCGGCATCAACAGCGGGCTTCAGCGCCTGCCGCAGCCCCTGCTCCTCAGGGCCACTGCCCGCAATCAGCAGTTCGAATGGAACGCACAATTCGCCGAGTTGGCGCGCGATCTCGGGCAGATCACCCACCCGCTTCTGATCCTGCTCGAGCCTCCCTACAAACGCGATGCGGAGCTTGCCAGCCTCATGCGGCGCCCGACGGGGTTCGCCCAGTTCGACGCCACAGGGCGCGTAGCCGATGCGGTCTTCCAGGATTCCCGCGCGTTGCCGCACCAGGCGACATGCCAACCGATTGGTGCACAGCGCGCGATCGATCCATGCTGCGTAGCGCTGGACATCGGCGTAGAGATCCGGCTGGATGCCGTGCAGCGTCATGGCGATCTTCGGGTGCACCGCCATCCGACGGCGTGCCCGCGCCGTGCCCACGATGGCGTCGGGAATGTTGACGCTGGCCACGACGTCTGGTTGCACAACGGCCACGGCCCGCTCAATGGCACGGGCCCGCCCTTCCGGGGTGCCCGTGGCGCATTCGATGGCCCGCCAGCGGCTGTGCGGGTGCCTTTCGAGGTAGCTGTGCGGCAGGTGATGGCGCGGGCCCTGCACCAGGCCTACGGACACCTTCCAACCGAGACCCGCCAGCCCGGGCTCCAGGTAGTCGAGCCAGGTTGCCAGGCCGCTGAGCTGGTAGGCGCTGGGGGCCACGAACATCACTGATCGCTGTTCCCCCGTCACCATCAGCGTGCCCTCTCCATCGCCGCGGCATACGCGGCTACCAACGCGGTGTCGCGACAGCTGAAGTGGGGCCACTCCTCCCCCGGGCTGCCATGAGCCACCTGCCGGCCCAGGGTCCGGCGGACAGGCTCCCACCAGGGGCGGCGCAGGCCCAGCGGGCCGCGAGCATCAAGGCTGCGAGGCCGCACCGGCTGCGGCAATGGCGGCAAGCTCAGGCAGCCCTCCAGCGCGCGCGCCCAGTGGCGGCCAAAAGCCTCCATCGAGAAGCTCTGCCGGATGTGCGCCGCCGCCGCCTCCGACAGGCAACTGAGCAGAGCCGGCTCGGCGGCCAGCCGTTGCACATGTTCTGCAGCACGGCGCCGATCACCGACCGGAAAGACCAGTGCATTGATCTGATCCAGCGCAAGGCCATCGATGGAGCGGCCGAGGAAGTCGGAGGTCACCGGCACGGCGCCGTGGCTCATGGCCTCCGCGATGGAGTAGCCCCAGGCCTCTGCCGCCGAGAAATGAGTGAGCACGTCGACCCGCGGGAAAAACTCGGTGCGCAGGGCAGCAGCGTTCAGCTCACCGAGATAGCGCACATGGGCCGGGAACTCCGATGCCAGCGCGGCAATGGCGGGAGCCACATCGCCGGCACCCGCCACCCAGAGGCGAGCCTCCGGCACGAGTCTGTGCAGCTCACGAAAGAACGGGGCGATGTCTTCGGCGCGCTTCTCGCTGGCAAGACGTCCGGCATAACCCACCACCAGCGGCCCGCGGCCACGCCGGGGCGCGGAAGGCGCTGTGGCAACGGCGTTGGGAACGTGCAGCAAACGAGCAGCAGGAAATGCACCAGGCACCGAACGCATCGCGGTGTGGCTGAGCCGGCTCACGCACACCACGGTGTCGATCACATGCGCATTCGCCTGCAGGCAGGCGGCCTGCTCGGGAAGATTGCCGTGATTGACCGCTACCAGCCGCACGCTGGTGCCGGCATGGCGGAGGCGCCGCACCGCCTCAAAAGCCGAGTCGAGCACCGTCAACACCACCACATCAGGCCGCACCCGCTCGATCGTGCGTGCGATGGCCTGTATCCGCGCCTCTTCGGTGCCGGATCGGGCATCCATGCGCAGCGTGCGCAGGCCCGGCCGAAAGGCCTCGACCCTGGACGGGACGTGGTAGCGGCGGCCCCAGGCCAGGCCCACCCTCACGGCCCAGCCGCGCTCGCCGAGCGAACCCGAAAGCGCCTCCACCCAGGTGCCGATGCCGCAGGCCGTGGACGCCGATGGGTACAGAACCAGGGCATTCTTCATCCTGGGCATTCTCAACCCAGAAGGCGATGCGCCCAGCCCCTGGCTCGCCACTGCCAATGCTGAAGGTGCCTGTTGTGCCTGAGGGCGATCTGCTGGCGCAAAAAGCACTCGCGCGTGCGCTGCTGCTGCAGCCATTCGTAAACGATCGCACGCTCAGCCACGGGCAACGCCCGAACCTTTTCGCGCACGATCTCGAGCATCTCCAGCAGAAACATCTCGTGGGTGGCCACCGTCTTGCTCGCATCGTGCAGGCGGAACTTCGACAGCACGACATCGAGCTGCGCCGGCGGGCCGAAGCGCTCGCGGAGCCGGTAGAAAAACTCGAAATCGAAGGCGCAGTGCAGATCCTCACGCAGTGGCCCCACGGCCTCACCCGCCGCACGCCGCCAGAACGTGGAAGGCTGCAGGATCGCAGCGCGACGATGCTGCATGTGCAGCAACCACTGCGCAGGCGGCAGTCCCGGATCGACAGCCAGCACGTCGAGGGGCATGCCCTCTGCATCGATGAGCTCGCAGGCCCCGGTGCACCAGATGGAGTCGGGATTCGCGTCGAAGAACGCACCTACCACCGAGAGCGCGCCCTCGGCGAGCAGATCATCGGAGTTGATCCAGCCGACGACATCACCGCGAGCCCAGGCGAAACCCTTGTTCAGCGCGTGCGCCTGGCCCCGATCGGGTTCGCTCACCCAACGGTCAAGGCCTTCGCTGTGGCGCTTGATCACCTCAAGCGAATCGTCGGTGCTGCCGCCGTCGACAACGATGTACTGCAGATGGGGGTAGCGCTGCCTGGCCACTGATTCCAGAGTCAAGCCAAGATAGGCAGCCTGATTGAAGGAAGGGGTGACGATGGATATTTGGGTTTGCCAAAGTGACACCGGCTTGCTTCGCGTCGACACCTCAGTTGCACTCCTCGTACCTCTTGGCCTCACGCGCCAAGTCATCACGTTGGAGTTCAACACTCAGGATGGAGCATTGGGCATCGAGCATGCCTCAACTCTCTGCAGCCTGCTTGGTCACGAAGGCAACTCAAGAAGCCCATAAACCTGCTGAGACATTCCAGCAGAGAAGAGACACGACAGGGAGGCCCAGCCTCGGAATCATATGTAGCGACTAACAAGGGATCCAACCGGCAAAGGCCAAATCATAGCGTAAAACTGCACACACGAAGCGGCATTGGCATAAACATGAACAGAAGCCGCAGTAAATAGAACGACAGAAAGCTGCCATCAGCTATCGAGAAAATGGCTTTCCCGCATCATGCTTTGAGGGCATGCAAGACACTTCTGCGAATGAAGCCCATAATACGCCTAGGATAGTGCAATACTTTGTCACTCCAAGGCCTTGGAGCCTTGCTCAGGCACCATAACTCCAATACCATATCAAGGAGAAGAGCCTCTGAGTTAGACAAAGAAAAGGGTTGATCACTGGCCTCAGGCGCCGTCTCGGCAGTTACAGGCCAAAGGAATTCTCTGTCGGGAAATATATTATGCAACACCCATGCATCAGACTCGGCAAAAGAGCTGTCATAGTCTAAATATTCTTGTGGCTCGGGGATATAACCTGGAAGCCCAGATGTATGTTGACGGATAAACCGCCAGAACCCGTAATGAATGGGGCTTCGAAAACCCGATACCAGCCTTGGAAACTTCCTATTGAAATAGCATAAACACAGCATTCCAAAACGCGAGAGGGATTCATTCTGACGCTCAGGATCCTTGGTCAGTGCATCATCAGGCAGCCCAATTTGGGCTTTGAAGTCAGAAATCAAATCGCCACTAACAAAGTCCTCTTTCTGAAAAAGACGAATTATAAAACGAGCCTCAGGAAAATACTCTCGCCAAAGCCGAATTGTACGAGCGTGATTGCAAGCATTATTCCAGTATGGATGGCTGGGAGATGGAAGACGGGGCACATAAAACCCACTAACCAAGCTGGTCGACCAGAGGCTTACAGCAGTCTCAATCGGTCGTCGTATATACAGAAGTATGGTAATTTCGTCAAATAAATCCCCTAAAATGCTGCGCAGGAAAAGCAGAGACTCTTTACTCCCAAGCCTTGACTGCAAGAACTCGGACGAGATTATCCAAGAGGATTGACTAGAGGAGCATCGATTGATCTCCGAGATAAATGCATTGCGAATGCTTGCAAGGCGTTTCTTTACATCTGAAACCCGCATACGACATAAGAACTCATCAAAGGCCTTAGGATCCGCGAGGACTGGCAGCCAAGCATGATTACCCCCGCCTGAGTCAAGCGATCTTGGAGTGAAGACATTATATTCAGCAAGGATGTCCCTGTTTTGAGCCAGAAACTGCTGAATGGAGGTTGATCCTGTCTTTTCAGTTCCAATGTGCAGGATCAAGCGCGGTTTTGCCGGCATCCCAAGAATCTCATTAGATAATCTTGAAAAAATCCTACCTCAAACAAAATGGCGGGAGCTCGCTAGGAATTAGTTGAGTATGCGGGAAGGATAGAGAGGTTTTATTCATTACACCAAATACAAGCCTCAAGGCTGATCGACAAGACAAATGACCCAAAGGAGCCAGGAAATACCTTTGGATATAGATTCATTGACTTGGGCAAACTCGGCAGTGATATCTTTAGGTTTAGGCCTTACTGAAACCCAAAGAGATCTCCTATCAAATACCAAAGGGATCTACCAGCTCTGCACACAGACGTTCTGCAAGAACCAGAGCTTGAGCGTCATCTATATGCGGCAAGTGTCTCATTATCACTAGCATCCTCTCCGCAATGGACGAAGCTTACCTAAAGCGCCAAGCATCTAGATCATTGATGCCATTCCCTTTGGGAACAGTTAATTTTAGCCAGTCGTGTCTACAGCCTCCTACTTCGCAAACGTCAGCCCCGCATCGACAGCCAGCACGTCGAGGGGCATTCCCTCTGCATCGATGAGCTCGCAGGCCCCGGTGCACCAGATGGCGTCGGGATTCGCGTCGAAGAACGCACCTATCACCGAGAGCGCGCCCTCGGCGAGCAGATCATCGGAGTTGATCCAGCCGACGACATCACCGCGAGCCCAGGCGAAACCGTTGTTCAGCGCGTGCGCCTGGCCCCGATCGGGTTCGCTCACCCAACGGTCAAGGCCTTCGATGTGGCGCTTGATCACCTCAAGCGAATCGTCGGTGCTGCCGCCGTCGACAACTATGTACTGCAGATGGGGGTAGCGCTGGGCTGTGACCGAGGCCATCGTCAAGCCGATATAGGCGGCCTGATTGAAGGAAGGAGTAACAACAACAATGTGGGTTGGCCTAGGCGACACTGGCATTGACTACTTCGATAATTCATAGGCGAGATCCTTTATACATCGACACGCCCAAAGCAAAGCGACCCGACTACAACCCCTAATCATCCAAACAAGTAATCATCTATACAAGCGCCTTGACGAGCGCGCCTCTGACGGTCTCCTCAAACCTCTGCTCATTGAAACTCTTCAATGCATACTCAGCAATACGATCACCCCTCGTTCTCAATTCAGAGGGTGTCATATTAGAAACCGCATTAACAGCCTGAAGAATCGTCCCTTTCCATACATTCTTCAAGACTATTCCATCTACGGAAACGTCAATGCCGCTCTCTCTGGTGACGATGGGAATCAGACCTGCCTGCATAGTCGTGACAACAGCACCTGGGCTGCCATCGGATGCGCTAAGGAATAAATGCGCTGAAGACTTGGCCAGAATTCCACTGAACACTTTACCAGAGATGTCCAAAAAACCATAAAACTTGATATTTGTACAACGACAGAGAATATCAGTGTATGCAAGCCAGAATTCCTGCTCATGCTCTATACCCCCAACAACATGCAATGTCAAGTCTGGCCTGTCGGAAAAGATCTCTATCAACAGATCCAATCCTCTATGTATGGCACCAAAGCTTGCAAACCAAAGAAACTCTCTTGAATCTCTGTTCTGTAGAGGCAAAGAATAGATCTTGGGCGCATTGAATACATCACAGTTTGCGATAAGGGAAAGAGGTGCCCTTGTCTTTGTGCGATACGTGCTTGAGACCCACTCATTACCATTCACAAAAATAAAGTCAGCACAGCAAGGGCCTTTGTCAGTGCGTCGCCTATATCTAAGTTTGCCCACAATTCCTGTCCTCAACCCAAAGGATCTCAGCCTTCTACGTTCTCCCCTGATTGCTTGGGAATTGTCTGCGCCAGTAGCCAGAAAAATCTTCGTGACGCCTAGCTTGGATGCTTGACATACTCTTTCGAAGGCAATTCCTTGGCCAATTATGACTTGATATTCCTTCGACTGAGGCGGAGCTGGATTCATCCAGTCTGTTACATCAACAGAAAAGCCAAGGCTGCCAAGAATATCAACAAGAATGCAAGCACGTCGGAGATTGCTATGTCGAGCTAGATTGGAATGCAGAAAGCCTGGAGAAAACGGTTCAGCCACCCAAAGGACAAGCGCTCTCTTGTTATTATCACCACCATTAACATTATAATATACATCTTTGGGTGGGTAGGAGTCCGAGTTCAGCGGCTCAGCACCCCAATACAAGCTGCGATAAAGGTATTTGAACAGATTGAGCATTTTACTATCTCTTAATGAGCAACCTTGCTGCGTGATCAATACGATTGAACAATATCGGCTGCCCCATAAAAAACTCATCAACAGCCTTTTTCTGGCCTTGCCAATGGCCATAATCATCCACAATTAGCACTCCGCATTGCGCAAGCAAGGGATAGAGATATAGCAATTCCTGCTTTGTTGATAAATAAAAGTCAGTATCAAGTCGAAGCAGAGAGATCGCCCCCGGAAGAACCCTTGGCAGGGTTTCCTCCACATTGCCCTTGACGAAATGTATCTTATTCTCAGGATATCCAGTTCCAAGAACATTCTCCCTAACTTCCTCTAGCGGAGCGTAACACCACTTATTGTGGCCCTGTCCAATATTGTCTTTCCACCTAGGCAAAGCGCCCTCACCTGCGTAGTCTACGTCATGCTTCGATGGCATAGGCAAGCCAGCAAAAGTGTCATACAGATAAATTTCTCGGTCGCATACACCAAGCTCAAGCAATGTATAGATTGCTTGCATTATGCTCCCGCCACGCCAAACCCCACATTCCACTATCGATCCGATAACATCCGCCGCCACAAGGTATTCAATGCTTTTGTAAATCGAATACATGCGCTCGATGGAGGTCATCGTGAAGCGCTCGCATTGAGAATATATAGACATAAATCTGTTGTCGACGCGAATATCCACCTCTTCTTCCTCAAGAAGCAGTTTTAAATGCTTTACGCTTGAAATCTCAGGATATCGACGCTTCGCCCACTGATCCAACACGCTTTCATGAATTATATGATATCCACGAGACTCTAGCAACCGAAAAACCACTTGTCTAAGCATTGGCTTTGTCCAGGCTTTGCGTTTTCAAGTTCCAAGGTCACCGGGGAAGACTCCTGCACACTCTCGCAGAAGCCATTCACTTGAAGCAAGTTTAGAACGAAAAGGAGTAAGGGGATTGGATTAAATCAACAGGTGCCATAGTCACTTAAACTCTCGTCGAGTCTCTTGCCCCCCAGTCTCAGCCTGCTGGGCCCAGGCTCGGGCATAGCCCCCCCCCCGGGCGAACAGTTCGGCATGGATGCCGCGCTCCAGCACCTGGCCGCGATCCAGCACGAGGATCTGATCGGCCTTCACGATCGTGCTCAGCCGGTGGGCGATCACCAGCACCGTGTGCTCCCGTTCGAACGCCTCGATTGCCTGCTGCACCAGCCGCTCACTGGCCGAATCCAGAGCGCTGGTGGCCTCATCCAGGATCAGCAGCTCCGGATCCCGCAGAAACGCCCGCGCCAACGAGATCCGCTGCCGCTGGCCGCCGCTGAGCCGGTAGCCCCGCTCACCGATCAGGGTGTCGTAGCCCTCGGGCAGCTCCTCGATGAAGCCAGCCGCCTGAGCGCGCGCTGCCGCGGCCGCGATCGCCTTCCGGTTGGCACCCAGGCAACCGAAGCCGATGTTCTCGGCCAGGGTGGCATTGAACAGAAACGTGTCCTGGCTCACCACACCCAGCCGCCGCTGCCAGCTGGCCAGATCCAGCTCACGCAGATCCACACCATCGATCAGGATCCGGCCCTCCGTGGGCTCATAGAGGCCAGCCAGCAGATCGGCGATCGAGCTCTTGCCTGCCCCGCTGGCCCCCACCAGCGCCACCGTGCGACCCCGGTGGATCTCCAGATCGATGCCGCGCAGCACCCAGGGCCGATCGGATCCGTAGCGCAGGCCCACACCCTCGAGGCGGATGCCGTGCCGCAGCCCCGCAAACGGCACGCCGCCCAGTCGGCGGAACTGCTTGTCCTCGGATCTCAGGAAGTCATTGAGCCGCTCCAGGTTCGCCGCATTGGCGCTGAGGCTCGTGTAGGAGCCGGCGATGCCGCTCAGGGCCATGTTCAGCCGCTGCAGCGCCAGCACGAACACCACAAGGCTGGGCAGCACTCCTGAGGCGCGGGTGCCGAAAGCCAGCACGCTCACGATGGCGATCACGGCGATGGCCAGCAGGGGCAGCAGCTCACTGATCGGCGCGAGCACCGCCAGCAACAGCGCCTGGCGGTGCTGGGCCGCCTCCTGCTCTCCCAGCTGATCCTGAAAGTTGGCATCGGCCGCCTCCAGCCAGCCGAGGCTGTGCAGCAGCCGCAGCCCCTGGATGGTTTCGGTAAGCCGGCTGCTGATCACCACGCTCACCGCCGTGAGCCGGTCGGCCGTGCGACGGATGCGCGGCAACAGTTGCTTCTGCAGCAGCACCACCACCAGGGCGATGAGGGCGGCAGCCAGCAGCAGCCAGGGGGAGAGGCTGATCAGCACCGCCAGGTAGGTGAGACCCATCACCACCTGGCTGAACAGATTGTTCGTGGCCTGAATTTCGGTTTGCACCGTGCCAGGGGCAGCACCGGCCTGCTCGGTGAGGTCACCCACCCGGTAGCCGCTGGCGCAGGCGAAGCTCAGGGCGGTGATGCGGCTGTGGATCAGGCCGCGGATGCGGTGGTTGCAACGGGCCGTGAACCAGCCCACGCTCACGCTGTTGAGAAACTGCAGCAGCGCCTGGACCAGCTTCAGGGCCACCGCTAGCAGGATAAGCCCCACGAACAGCCGCGTGGGCGCCAGGCCCTCCAGCCAGGCCACCAGCGCCGGCAGCCCCGAGATCAACGGCTTGGTCTGCCAGTTCACCTGGCCGCCGCTGCCCTGGCCGAGCAGATCCACCGCCAGGAACACCGTGGCCAGGCTGGCCGCCTCCAGCACCGCCCGGCCCAGGTTGCAGGCCGTGGCCAGCAGCAGCAGCTTCCACTGATCCAGCGCCGTGCGCCGGATCAGCCGCGAGGCCGGCTCCTGGCTCAGCTGCACCCCCAGGGTGCGGGCGAGCTGGGGTAGCCAGACCGTTCGGTGCATGCGCAGAGGGGGGCTCGTGGGTGCCGGAGGTTGCGCTGCATCAGGCGATCAGCAGTCGCACTCTGCCGCGAGCTCAGCGTCGATGGCGGCCTTGCTGCGTGGCCTCGGCGAAGCCGGCTGGCTCAGCAGCCATGAGATTGCAGCACTGAAACCAGTGCTGAGCGGCGGTTCCGCCTGGGGCTCAGGCGGGTGGTCTGGGGATGAGGTCATCGGTCAAAGGCCCCATGGATGGCGCCGCAGATGCGTTCCACATCGGCCATGGCCAGGACGGGATAGATCGGCAGGCAGAGCACCTGCCGCGCCACCCGGGCCGCCACCGGATAGCGGGCCGGATCGGCGCTGGCATTGAAGCGGGAGTACTGAAACTCCGGAATCAGCGGGTGGAAGTAGCGCCTCGGCCACCGCCCGGCGCTCGGCGATCGCCGCCTCGATCACCGGCAGCTGGGCCAGCCCCACCGCCGCGTGCAGTTCGCTGATCTTGGCGTTGATGCCGTAGGCGGCCACCGTGAGCTCATCCACGAAGCCGAAGTTCTTGAGCCGGACGATCCGCTTCTTGGTCTTGGCGTCGGGGCTCACGATCCCCCCGCCTTCGAAGGTGGTGAACACCTTGGTGGCATGGAAGCTGAGGATCGAGAGATCGCCCTGCCTCAGCAGCTTCGTCACCTCCGCCAGCGGCGGCAGGTGCGGGCGGGTCACATAGACGGGGTCGTGACTGGGGTCGTCGGTGGGGTCGGTCATGGCGTCACTCCAGCACCAGCAGCTGCCCAAGCAGCGCCGGCCTGGGCGCCCGGACGCCAGGTGGCAGGCCCGTTGAATGAAATCTGCTCGCCGCAAGAGAAGGTCCTCCGACAGGCTGACGGATTCTCAGCCTGCAGACACCAGATCGGGTGTGCCTGCAGCCCGAAAAACGGTCATGCGGCGGCGGCAGCAACATCTCAGCGATAGACCTCGCGGCGATGGCCGATGCGCACCACCAGGATCACCAGTTCGCTGCGCTGCCATTCGTAGACCACGCGGTAGTGGCCCACACGCAAGCGCCGCAGGCCTTCGAATTCACCCTTGAGGGCAGAGCCCGCGGCAGGGGTGTCGCAGAGCAGGTCGATCGCCTCAACCACCCGCACGCGATCAGCCTTGGGCAGTGCAGCCAGCGCTTTTGCTGCAGAACGCTTAATCCGCAGCGAGCAGCGCATCGCGCACCTCAGCCCAGTCGAGAACGGGGTCGGCCGGGTCCTTCAGGGTTGCCACGCCGCAGCGCAGATCCTCGATGTCATCGAGGTAATACTCGATCGCCTGGCGAATGATGTCGGCACGGCAGCGGTTGAGCTGCTGGGCCGCCGCATCGAGCTCAGCACCAAGGGCATCGGGCAGCCGAGCCGTGACCTGAACCATGGGAACACCGCGAAGTTGCGGAGATGTCAGTGACATCATCCTAGGGCCGGAGGCCGTCCCGGGCCTGGTGGGGCTGGCGCTCCTGGCGGCTCAGGGGGAAGCCTCTCCACACGGCTTACTGATTTCGGGCGTTCGCAGGGGCTCGCTAGCCACACCTAGGGCGTCATGGCTGGGCGGACGCGAGCTGGGCTCCAACGTCTCGTTCCAGGCTCATTCAATCAGCATTCCGACGAATTGTCCGCGTTTGACGCCCAGGAATTTCAGGCGGCCAGGGCACCGGCCTGCCAGGCCCGCAGGGCCGCCAGCTGCTCCGCCTGGGGACGGCTGGCTGGATGCACCTCCCGCAGGTATTCCAGCGCGGCCTGCAGGTCCAGCCGCCGCTGCTGCATCAGCCAGGCCATCGCCACCAGCGGCGAGCGCTCCAGGCCCGCCTGGCAATGCAGGTACACCGGCCCTTCCCGCAGCAGCGCCTCCAGCGCCACCACAGCGGCCGGCAGCGGAAACGCTCCTCCAGCTGCGGCGGGGGGGGGAGCTTCCTCCCGTGAGCAGAGGCTCAGCACACCCTGCAGCACAGCTCCTGCTTCAGCACCCAGCTCAACCGGAACACCATCGCCGCTCGCCTCCGGATCAGTTGCTGCTGTCGAGCAGCCGGAACAGGGTGAGCACGTTCACCAGCCCACTGAGCGGATCGCTCACCGCCCGGATCGCATCGCTGCTCACCGCATAGCGGCTGCGCCCCACGATCACCGTATCGCCGTCCACCAGGGGGGGATTCTTGTCGGCGGAGACATCCTCGCCGTAGTCGAGCCTGAAGGTGCGGCGCATGGCGCTGCCGTTGCGGTTGATCCGCACCAGCTCCACGTTCTTCTTGTTGGCCCGCCAGTCCTGGATGCCGCCCGCCGCCAGGATCGCCTTCGTCAGCGAGGTGTTGGCCGGCAGGCTCAGGTTGCCCGGCGCCTTCACCTCACCCGCCACGTTCACGCGGATTGCGACCGTTGCCGCGGATCACGGACAACCCCTCCTGACCCGCACCGGAATGTCGGGGTTGCAAAGACCAGATGCGACAAAGCTGGAGTTTCAACTCGTAGCATGACGGCATGAAACCGCTGCAAGCATGAAAACCGTCAAGCGCGTTGGTGCCAGTGGGCAGATCTCGCTGGGCAAGGAGTTCGCCGGTCGAACCGTGCTCATCGACAACACCGAGCCCGGGGTCTGGGTGATCAAAACAGCCCAGACCATTCCCGACTCTGAGCTTTGGCTGCATCATCCGGAGGCTGCGGCGCGGCTCGATCGGGCGGTGACGGCCATGGCCCGGCCGCCGGAGGAAGCTGACCTCGATGCCCTTGAGCAGCACCTCCGCCGCGATCCTCACGGCAGCCGGTGGTGATTCGGCTCGACCTCAACAATCCAGAGTTTCAAGCCAACCTTCTCGGCTTGGCGAAACAGGAGGCCTGGGCTGTGCTCAAGACCCTGCGCCTGCTTCAGGCCATGAACTGGGAGCAACTTCAAAACAGCAAGGGGCTGCGCTGGGAGCTGATCCAAAGCCGCCAGGGACCTGGCGGTGAACGGCTCTATTCCTTGAGGATCAGCCGCAGCTGTCGCGCCGTGGCCTGGCGCGATGGCTCATGGCTGCGACTTCTGTCGCTCCATCCCGATCACGACTCGGCCTATCGCTGAGGGGGAATGGCGTGGATGGGAGCTCATTTGGCGCTTTGACCGCGTTGGTGGCCCAGGAGTTTCAGGCGGCCAGGGCGCCGGCATGCCAGGCCCGCAGGGCCGCCAGCTGCTCGGCCTGGGGGCGGCTGGCCGGGTGCACCTCCCGCAGGTACTCCAGCGCCGCCTGCAGATCCAACCGGCGGTGCCGCATCAGCCAGGCCATCGCCACCAGCGGCGAGCGCTCCAGGCCCGCCTGGCAGTGCAGGTACACCGGGCCCTCCCGCAGCAGCGCCTCCAGTGCCGTCACAGCGGCCTGCAGCTCGCCGGGCTCCGGGGCCCGGCCGCTGTGGCTGTCGGGCAGCACCAGCCGCCGGCAGCGGAAGCGCTCCTCCAGCTGCGGTGGTGGGGGGGCTTCCTCCCGCGCGCAGAGGCTCAGCACCCCCTGCAGCCCGGCGTTCTCGAGCAGGTCGAGATGGCGCGGCCGCTGCGGCGCCCGCCCCAGGGCCAGCTCCTGCTTCAGCACCCAGCTCAACCGGAACACCATCGCCGCTCGCCTCCGGATCAGTTGCTGCTGTCGAGCAGCCGGAACAGGGTGAGCACGTTCACCAGGCCGCTGAGCGGATCGCTCACCGCCCGGATCGCATCACTGCTCACCGCATAGCGGCTGCGGCCCACGATCACCGTATCGCCGTCCACCAGGGGGGGGTTCTTGTCGGCGGAGACATCCTCGCCGTAGTCGAGCCTGAAGGTGCGGCGCATGGCGCTGCCGTTGCGGTTGATCCGCACCAGCTCCACGTTCTTCTTGTTGGCCCGCCAGTCCTGGATGCCGCCCGCCGCCAGGATCGCCTTCGTCAACGAGGTGTTGGCGGGAAGGCTCAGGTTGCCCGGCGATTTCACCTCACCCGCCACGTTCACGCGGATGTCGGTGGGCGCCAGGGTGGTGGCGGCCACCTCCACGGCGGTCTCCACCGACTCCTCCTCCACCCGCTGCACCTTGATCGTGTCGCCGTCGAACAGCAGCGGGTTCTGGCCCTGGTCGCCGTCGCGCACCAGCGCCAGCAGATCCACCCGCGCCCGCTTGAAGCGGGGTGTGGTGCCCGGCATGCGGCGCTGCAGCGACACTGAGCGCAGATTGGCGGTGGGGGTGACGCCGCCGGCCTTCTGGATCGCGTCCACCAGGGTCGGCAGGCCGGTGATCGCCACGCCCACCTGGGTGTTGGAGGCCTCCGAGGTGGTGAGCGTGTACAGCCCCGGCCGCTTCACCTCCCCCACCAGCGCCACCCGCAGCGGCCGCGGCCGCGTCACGCTCAGCTGCAGGCTGGGGCGCTGCAGGTGCTGGCGGTAGAGCATCTCCAGCCAGAGGCTGGCCTGCGACAGGGTGAGCCCCACCAGCTCCACGTTGCCGACCAGCGGCAGCGAGGCGGTGCCGTCATTGAGGATGTCGATCGGGCCGCTCAGGTCCGAGGCGGCCAGGAAGCGCAGGTTGAGCCCGTCACCGGCTCCCAGGATGTAGGCGTCCTCCTGCACCGGAGGCTTCTGCTCCACCTCCTGCCAGCCCATCCCCCCCGCCGGTGCGGGCGCCGTGGCTGGCGTGGGGGCTGACGGGCGGGCCGGGGCCGGCCGGGGACTTGAACGTGGTGTGGCTACAGGCTGGGCCGGGGCCGGTTGGACGGGTGCTGGTTGCAGCGGAGCCGGTTCGATCTCCAGCTGCAGCTGGGCCCGCGCCGGGCCGGCGGGAAGCAGCAACCCGGCGCTCAGCAGCCCTGCCATCAGAGCGGAACGCCCCCGGGGGGGCTGGGCGCTCGCATGTATGACCATCGGGGCTGCAGGTACCGGCGGCATGGTGCCACGCGCGGGCAGCTCGTGCCGTAGCGACCCCTGCAGCGAGGAACTCATGAGCTCAGGACACGGCTGCGCCCGAGCCCCCGTGTCACGGCAAACGGGGGTCCGCCCGCCTGGCTGCAGGATTGGAGCCTGGGCTGATCTCTGGGCCGGGAGCCGCTCCCGCCTGAACCGAGGTCTGCCTGGGGACACAGGCCGGCGCCGCGCCACCACCCTGGCCGTCGGCCGACGGGGCGCCAGAGCCGGCTGGTGCCGCTTCGATCGCAAAGGTCATCTCGGCCCGCGCCGGGGAAGCGGCCAGCAAGAGGCCAGCCGCCAGGGCAGGCAACAGCCGCGCCGCCAGCAGGACAGGGCCGGACCGGGAATGGACGGCGGCGTGCATCGACGGTTGCTGGGACAGCTGCTGGGGCGTCCGGAATCGTGCCACACCCCAAGGGGCCATGGGGTAGCGACGCCGGCAGCAGCAGCTTCCCACCATCGATACATTGGCGCAGTTTCTGTAAGCCCTCCGCGTGGCCGCCCGGGTGCCCGTTTCCTCCCTGGCACCCCTGGCGCTCCTGGCCACGCTGCTGCCCCAGCTGCTCGCACCCCCCGCGGCCGCTGAGCCCGTGGCCACACCCCTGGTCTGGGAAGCGGTGCCGGGCCCGTCAGACGCCCCCGCGCCCTCGGCCCTCCGCTGGCAGCCGGTGCCGTCAGGCGGCGCGCCCAGCCCCCCGGTCATGGCGCCCATGCTCACCACGACCACCACGGCCACGGCCCCTGCCCTGCGCTGGTCGGTGGTGCCGGACGACGAAGTCATCACCCCGCAGATGGCGGCCGAGAGCCAGCCCCCCGATCCCCCCGAACTCGCTGAGGAGAAACCTCCCGCCATGCCGGAGGTGCGCAACCTCGCCCGCGGCATCACCGTGAACGGCGATCCCTTCCCGGACATCGCCCTGCAGGTGCCCAACGGTTTTGCGGCGGATCCGGAGTTCCTCGTGTCCACCACGCTCCTGGGCGTGACCCGCACCCGCAGCTGCAACACCGCCAACGTCGAGGACAGCCTCGATTGCGCCGACATGGAAGGCGACATCTTCCTCACCCCCTTCCGCAGTGCCAGCGCCAGCCTCGGCTTCCAGTGGACCGTGCAGAGCCTCTCCGGCCGCAATGGGGGCACCTCCCAATTCTCCGCCCAGAGCCTCGGCTTTCGCGCCGCCGTGAACCTCACCCCCACCACCGGTCTGGCCTTCGGCGGCGAGCACATCGTGCAGCTCGACAGCAGCACCGATCTCGGCCGCAATTTCTATCTGGTGCTCTCCCAGGCCATCCCGCTGCGGGGTGGCCCCAACCCCTGGCTGGCCGTGAGCACGATGGGCATCGGCTCCGATTTCTTCGGGTATGGCGGCAACGGCGTGCTCGGCTCCACCAACTGCCTCAGCGGCAACAACATCAGCAGCCGCAACTACCCCGACGGCACCGATTGCTACTGGGGCCCGATCGGCTCCTTCAGCCTCGTCTTCGGCCGGCACCTGTCGATCGGCGCCGAGTGGTTCGGCTATGGCATCGGTGCAGGCCTTTCGGTGCGGCCCCTGCGCGACATCCCCTTCACCCTCTCGCTCTACGCCACCGATTTCCTCGGCAACACGCCCGACTACATCGAGGGCCTCTGCACCACTGACCCCTGCGAACCCCGCTACCTGGTGCGGGCCACGATGTCGTTCTGATCGGCTCGCAAGCTTGTCAAGCCAGTGATACTGGTTAGAACAATCAATCCCCCCGCACGCGCCGTCCATGCGCTTCGTTGTACCTGTGGCCGTGGCGACCGCAGCGGCGTTTGGGCTCCACACCCTGCCGGTCCGTGCCTTCCCCGGGGCCGCCATCAACCTCGTGCGGATCGACGCCGAGGGCATCCAACCCCTCCCCGACATCACCCGCGCCATCGACGCCTCCGTGGCCGCCACGATCGCCGCACGACAGCAGCGCAGCCAGGACAACCTTTCAGCCACCGCCGGGACCACAGCCGAAACCACCCCTGAGGCTCCTGTCAGGTCCACGGAACTGAGCCAGCTCCCGGCCGGAGGACCCAGCGGTTCCGCCCCCCCAGGCAGTGCCAGCACCGCGGCCATGCCCGAGGACATCGTCTTCCTCCTCTCCGGCGAAGACGACCTGGAGCTCACCCTCGCCAAACCCCTGCCCGCCAACGCCTCCGGGCCGATCCTGATCCGCGTCAGCGATACCGCCAGTGGGGGCGAAGGGCCGATCGTGGAGCGCATCCCCGTCACCTCGCCGCGCGTCTTCCTCTCCGACGATCGCCTCTTCATCTCGATCGATCCCGAGGCCCCGATCAGCACGGGGAGCATCGCGAGCGTGACCCTCCCCACGGCGCCGGGTGGCGCGCCGCCGCAGCTGATCAGCCCCAACCGCTTCCGGGTCGCGGAACCCGCCGTGGCGATGGAGCGCAAGGCCGCGCCCTGCCCGATCATCCCGCCGATCTCCTCCGCCGCGACTGCAGCCAGCTCCACGGCAGCCGCCAGTTCGGCTGCCGCCGCCGGTGCCGCCGCCGCCGCTCCGGCCTGGCTGGTCCCGGCGCTGCTCGCCGGCCTGGCCGCCATCGCCGTGGGGGCGGTGGCGATCGCCGGATCCAGGGGCGGCGGCAATGCCGGCACCGCCGCGGTCTCGAGGTAAGGCCGGCACCGTCCGGGTCTCGAACCGAACCCAACCCCTCTGCCAGGCTGGGGCCCAGCCATGGCAAGGACATCCGTGACGGCAGCAACAGCACCCACCGGCACGAAGCCGCTGCTGTTGCTGATCGACGGCCACTCCCTGGCCTTCCGCAGCTTCTACGCCTTCAGCAAGGGCGGTGAAGGGGGCCTGAGCACCGCGGCCGGCGTGCCCACCTCGGTGACCTACGGCTTTCTCAAGGCCCTGCTGGACCACTGCAAGGGGCTCGCCCCCCAGGGGCTGGTGGTGGCCTTCGACACGGCCGAACCCACCTTCCGCCACGACGCCGACGCGGCCTACAAGGCCCACCGCGACGAGGCCCCCGAGGCCTTCTTCGAGGACCTGGCCAACCTGCAGCGCATCCTGCAGGAGAACCTCGACATCCCCCTCTGCATGGCGCCGGGGTACGAGGCCGACGACGTGCTCGGCACCCTGGCCAGCCGCGCGGCATCCGATGGCTGGCGGGTGCGGATCCTCTCCGGCGACCGCGACCTCTTCCAGCTGGTGGATGACCAGCGCGACATCGCCGTGCTCTACATGGGGGGCGGCCCCTACGCAAAGAACGCCGGGCCGGTGGAGATCCGCCGCGAGGGCGTGATCGCCAGGCTGGGCGTCACCCCCGAAGAGGTGGTGGACCTCAAGGCCCTCACCGGCGACAGCAGCGACAACATCCCCGGCGTGAAGGGGGTCGGCCCGAAGACGGCGATCAACCTGCTGAAGGCCTTCGAGCACCTCGATGGGGTCTATGCGGCCCTGGAGGCGCTGGAGCAGGCGGGTCCGAAGGCCAAGGATCCCCGCGGGGTGCTCAAGGGGGCCCTGATCGGCCGGCTGCAGGACGACCGGGAGAACGCCTTCCGCTCGCGCATGCTCGCCGAGATCCTGGTGGACATCCCGCTGCCCGAGTCGCCCCGCCTGCAGCTCGGGGCCGTGGACACCGAGGGGCTGCGCGCCAGCCTCGAGGCGCTGGAGCTCAGCAGCCTGGTGAGGCAGGTGGACCGCTTCGCCCAGCTGTTCTCGGCCGAGCCTCCCGTCAGCTCATCCGCCAACTCCTCCGGCAGCCAGCCCGGCTCGGCAACGGAGGCTGGGCCGCCGGCGACTGCGCCATCTGAGCTCGCTGAGCACTCTGAGCACTCTGCGGAGCCTGGAGCGCCCGCGCCTGATTCGGACAGCGATCCTGGGCCACCGCTGCTGCATCCCGAACTGATCACCACCCCCGAGGCGCTGGCAGCCCTGATGCAGCGGCTCGAGGGCTGCAGGGATCCGGCCGCGCCCGTGGCCTTCGACACCGAAACCACCGCGCTGAACCCCTTCCAGGCCGAACTCGTCGGGATCGGCTTGGCCTGGGGAGAGGAGCCCGGCGCCCTGGCCTACATCCCGATCGGGCACCACCCTCCGGCCGCGGACGATCTGCTCAGCGAGCCTCCGCCGGCGCCCGAGCAGCTGCCGCTCGATCAGGTGCTGACGGCCCTGGCGCCCTGGCTGGCCAGCCCCGCCCACCCGAAGACGCTGCAGAACGCCAAATACGACCGCCTGGTGCTGCTGCGCCATGGCCTCGAGCTGCAGGGGGTGGTGATGGACACCCTGCTGGCCGATTACCTGCGCGATGCCAACGCCAAGCACGGCCTGGAGGTGCTGGCGGAGCGCAACTTCGGCTTCACCCCCACGAGCTACGCGGAGCTGGTGCCGAAGGGCACCACCATCGCCGCCGTTCCCATCAGCGCGGCGGCGCAGTACTGCGCCATGGATGTGCACGTGACCCGGCGGCTCACGCCGCTGCTGCGCACCCAGCTGGAGCAGCTCGGCCCCGCCCTGCTCCAGCTGCTCGAGCAGGTGGAGCTGCCGCTCGAGCCGGTGCTCGCCCTGATGGAAGCCACCGGCATCCGCATCGACACCGCCTATCTGCAGGAGCTCAGCGCCAAGCTGGCCGCCACCCTGCAGCGGCTGGAGGCCGAGGCGCGGGCGGCGGCGGCGGTGGACTTCAACCTGGCCAGCCCCAAACAACTCGGCGAACTGCTGTTCGACACCCTCGGGCTCGACCGCAAGAAATCGCGCAAGACGAAGACCGGCTGGAGCACCGATGCGGCCGTGCTGGAAAAGCTGGAAGACGACCATCCCGTCGTGCCCCTAGTGCTCGAGCACCGCACCCTCAGCAAGCTGCGCAGCACCTACGTGGATGCCCTTCCCGCCCTGGTGGAACCGGAAACCGGGCGGGTGCACACCGATTTCAACCAGGCCGTCACCGCCACCGGCCGGCTGAGCAGCAGCAATCCCAACCTGCAGAACATTCCCATCCGCACCGAATTCTCACGGCGGATCCGCAAGGCCTTCCTTCCCCAGGAGGGCTGGAGCCTGGTCAGTGCCGACTATTCCCAGATCGAGCTGCGGATCCTCACCCACCTCTCCGGCGAGGAGGTGCTGATCGAGGCCTACCGGAACGGCGACGATGTCCATGCCCTCACCGCTCGCCTGCTGCTCGAGAAGGAGTCGGTGAGCCCCGAGGAGCGGCGCCTGGGCAAGACGATCAACTTCGGTGTGATCTACGGCATGGGGGCCCAGCGCTTTGCCCGCGAAACCGGCGTCAGCCAGGCCGAAGCGAAGGACTTTCTCAGCCGCTACAGGCAGCGCTACCCCAGGGTGTTCGCCTTCCTGGAGCTGCAGGAGCGACTGGCCCTGAGCCGGGGGTATGTGGAGACGATTCTGGGCCGGCGTCGGCCGTTCCAGTTCGACCCCGGTGGGCTCGGCAGGCACCTCGGCAAGGATCCGCTCAGCATCGACCTGGAGGTGGCCCGCCGCGGCGGCATGGAGGCCCAGCAGCTGCGGGCCGCCGCCAACGCGCCGATCCAGGGCTCCAGCGCCGACATCATCAAGCTCGCCATGGTGCAGCTCCACCGGAGGCTGCAGGAAACGGCCCTGCCCGCCAGGCTGCTGTTGCAGGTGCACGACGAACTGGTACTGGAGGCGGCCCCCGAGGCCCTCGACGCCGTGGTGACCCTGACCCGCGAGACGATGGAGCAGGCGGTGAGCCTCAGCGTGCCGCTGCTGGTGGAAACGGGCGTGGGTCCCAACTGGATGGAAGCGAAGTAAGCCTGGGCTGCCCAAAAATCCCCACAACAAAGCCACCCCAGATGGGGTGGCTTTGGCTCCGCCCCAGCCCAGCAGTCCTGCTTGGCCAGAAGGCGGTTGTGGAGGCGAATGTTTTACCTGGCATCGACCTATTTTCTCAGGGGGCTACCCCCCAAATATCGTC
>NZ_JBKOUC010000028.1:0-27268 GCF_046764815.1 Aphanothece stagnina RSMan2012 | reverse complement strand
CTCTCGTGAGAAGACACCCCCTGCTCGCGTGGCAGCACCAGTCGCTTGTTTCTTTTGACGGGACCTCACACCTTCACTGCTCGTTCGTCACGTCCATCCCCACAACAGCGGTCTCACCACCAGGCAGCTCCAGCCTCTCAGCCTTCGCCCACTCAGCAGCTCCTCCCCTGTTCCAGGAACCCCGTGACGCAGTGAAAGCGTCAGTTCCTAAACGTTTCGGTTGTCCAGGTTCTGCCTCCTCCACCCCGGTTCCCCGGAGCTCTCGGTGGCCGTCGCCTCCCGGCGACCCAGAAAACTTACAACACCGTTCGGCTCGCGCCTCCTGATCCCGTAAGCCCCGCTAACCCCTCAGCTTTCGCTCGGGGGCGCAGTCCAATAACTTACCACACTCCAGGCAGCAGCCCTGCGCGGACCCGATCAACGGGGCAAGAGCTGACCACACCCCTGATGCTGCCTAGCTTCTGGGAGCCGGGCCGGTGGGCCCAAGCCAGGGGATCGATGGCACCGCAGTTCAGCCAGGGGCAGCTCCGGGTACGGCCCAGTTCCCGGGAGGAGGCGGTGGTGGCCAGTGCCCGGGAGCACTTCGAGCGCACCCTGGTGCGGGTGAACGGCACCCTGGTGGGGTCGGTGGCGGCTCTGGAACACCCCCGCAAGAGCCATGAAGCCAACTACGGCGAGGTGTTTCTGCGGGACAACGTGCCCGTGATGCTTTACCTGCTGTTACAGGGACGCCACGAAATCGTGCGGAACTTCCTCAGCGTCTGCCTGGACCTGCAGAGCACCAAGTACCAGACCCGTGGGGTCTTCCCCACCAGCTTCGTGGAGGAGAACGGACAGCTGCTGGCCGACTACGGCCAACGCTCGATCGGCCGGATCACCTCGGTGGACGCCAGCCTGTGGTGGCCGGTGATCTGCTGGCTCTACGTCAAGCGGAGTCAGGACGTGGAGTTCGCCACCAGCCAACGGGTGCAGCGGGGGGTGCAGTTGCTGCTCGACCTGGTGCTCCACCCGACCTTCGAGGGCACACCCGTGCTGTTCGTGCCGGACTGTGCCTTCATGATTGATCGCCCCATGGACGTCTGGGGAGCCCCGCTGGAGGTGGAGGTGCTGCTGTACGGCTGCCTGCGCAGCTGCTGCAACCTCATGGAGCTGGCCCAGGCGAGTTCGATGAGCCGGCTGCTGGATCAGCGCCTCGGCCTCACCCGCCAGTGGCTGCATGACCTGCGCTCGTTCCTCCTCAAGCACTACTGGGTGACGAGCAAGACCATGCAGGTGCTGCGGCGCCGGCCGACCGAGCAGTACGGCGATCAGCAGCATGAAAACGAGTTCAACGTGCAGCCCCAGGTCATTCCCCCCTGGCTGCAGGACTGGCTGGAGAACCGCGGCGGCTACCTGATCGGCAACATGCGGACCGGGCGTCCCGATTTCCGCTTTTACAGCCTGGGCAACTCCCTGGCCTGCCTGTTCGGCCTGCTGACCGCACCCCAGCAACGGGCACTGTTCCGCCTGGTGCTGCACAACCGGGCCGATCTGATGGCCCAGATGCCGATGCGGATCTGCCATCCGCCGATGGAGGACATCGAATGGCGCAACAAGACCGGCTCCGATCCCAAGAACTGGCCCTGGAGCTACCACAACGGGGGGCACTGGCCGAGCCTGCTCTGGTTCCTCGGGGGGGCGATCCTGCTGCACGAACAGCAGCACCCGGAGGCTGACCTGCTGTTGATGGGCCAGATGAAGGCGATGCTCGAGGAGTGCTACTGGAGCCAGCTCAACCAGCTGCCAAGGCAGCAATGGGCGGAATACTTCGACGGCCCCACCGGCACCTGGGTGGGCCAACAGGCCCGCACCTACCAGACCTGGACCATCGTGGGCTTTCTGCTGCTGCATCACCTGCTCCGGGTGAAGCCGCAGGATGTGACCCTGCTGGATCTGGATCCCGAGCGGGCCCCGGGACTGTTCCGCCGCTGAGCTGCAGGGTTGATGGCCTCAGCTGGGGCTGGCACAAAAAAAACCGCGGCCATCGGCCGCGGTGGAAGCTTGGTGAACGGGGATCAGCGCGCCGGGAGGCAGGAGCCGATCAGAAGAGACCGAGGGTCAGGGACTTGTCGATCGGGAGAGCTGCACCGATGCCGAGGTAGATGGTGAAGACGGTGCCGAACAGGAAGACCGCCATCGCCACGGGACGGCGGAACGGGTTCTGGAACTTGTTAAAGCTCTCGATGAAGGGAACCAGCATCAGGCCAAGCGGGATCATGGTCTGCAGGGCGATCCCCAGAAGCTTGTTGGGAACGACGCGCAGGATCTGGAAGACCGGATAGAGGTACCACTCGGGCAGGATCTCCAGCGGTGTGGCGAAGGGATCGGCCTTGTCGGCCAGCATCGCCGGATCCAGCACCGCGAGGCCCACGATGCAGCCGATGGTCCCCAGGATCACCACCGGGAACATGTAGAGGAGGTCGTTGGGCCAGGCGGGCTCGCCGTAATAGTTGTGGCCCATCCCCTTGGCCAGCTTGGCGCGGAGGGCGGGATCGGTGAGGTCAGGCTTCTTGAGGATGTGCATGGCGTCTGGCCGGGCGCAGGGATCGCTGAATGGAGAAGAGGCTAAAGGCCTCGGATCGGGACTGATGAACGAAGGTGTCGAAGGGTCACAAGGGACCGGAGATGCCCTGCTTGCGGATCATCAGGAAGTGCATGAGCATGAACACCGCCAGCAGCCAGGGCATCACAAAGGTGTGCAGGCTGTAGAAGCGGGTCAGGGTCGACTGGCCGACGGACTCACCGCCGCGGAGCAGTTCCACCATGAAGTCGCCGACCACGGGAACGGCCGCGGGAACGCCGGAGACGATCTTGACGGCCCAGTAACCCACCTGATCCCAGGGGAGGGAATAGCCGGTGACGCCAAAGGAGACGGTGATCACAGCCATGGTCACACCGGTGACCCAGGTGAGCTCCCGGGGGCGCTTGAAGCCGCCGGTGAGGTACACGCGGAAGACGTGCAGGATCAGCATCAGCACCATCATCGAGGCGCTCCAGCGGTGCACGGAGCGGATCAGCCAGCCGAAGCTGACGTCGGTCATCAGGTACTGGACGGAGGCATAGGCCTCGGTGACGGTCGGCTTGTAATAGAACGTCATCGCGAAGCCGGTCGCGAACTGGATCAGAAAGCAGACCAGCGTGATCCCGCCAAGGCAATAAAAAATATTGACGTGGGGGGGCACGTACTTGGCCGAGATGTCGTCGGCAATGGCCTGGATCTCGAGGCGCTCCTGGAACCAGTCGTAGACCGGGGACGACTTTCCAGCAGGAGTGTTCGCCATGCAGCTGGGTGGTTTGGTTGCGAGAGTCTACGCAACGCCTCGAAGCCTCCGTGAGCACTGAACGCCCGTCGTTCCTGCCGTCCAGGCCACCGGCCCCCCCGGCAGCCCGCCGGGCCTGGAACGGCCGTGGATCCCAGCTGCTGGCCCTGCTGCTCTGTGTCGCCCTGCTGCTGGGGGCCCCTGCGGCCCTGGCCCTCAGCGATGCGCAGCAACTGGTGGTGGAAGCCTGGCGCCTGGTCAACCAGAGCTACGTGGATCCGCAGCGGTTCGAGGCGGTGCACTGGCGGCGCCTGCGCCAGAAAGCCCTGGAGCGTCCGATCTCCAGCTCCGACGATGCCTATGACGCCATCGAGGCGATGCTTGCTCCGCTGGGGGACCCCTACACCCGCCTGCTGCGTCCGGCCGACTACGCCAACCTGCGCTCCAGCACCCAGGGCAGCGTGAGCGGCGTGGGGCTGCAGATCGGCCTGCAGGACAGCGACCAGACGAGCAGCGACCAGAGGACCAGCGACCAGAGAATCGTGGTGATCGCCCCCCTGGACGACTCCCCAGCCGCCGAGGCCCAGGTGGCCAGCGGCACCGAGCTGCTGCAGGTGGACGGCAAGGACGCCATGGGCCTCGGCCTGGAGGGCACGGCGGCGGCCCTGAGGGGCCCCTCCGGCAGCCAGGTGCTGGTCACCGTGAACGGCGGCGATGGGCCCCGAGAGCTCGTGCTGGAACGGCGCCAGGTGGACCTCAGGCCGGTACGCAGCCGACGCCTGCGGCTGGACGGGCACACCATCGGCTACCTGCGGGTGACCCAGTTCGCGGAGCCCGTTCCGGAGCAGGTGAAGCAGGCGCTGCAGGATCTGGTCGCGCAGGACATCGAGGGGCTGATCCTCGATCTGCGCAACAACTCCGGCGGCCTGGTCAGTGCGGGGCTGGCCGTGGCGGACCAGCTGCTCGACAGCCGACCGATCGTCGAGACCGAGGACCGCGGGGGCCTGAGCTCGCCGCTGCAGGCCGGTCCAGGCCTGCTCTACAGCGGTCCGATGCTCACCCTGGTGAACGGCGGCACCGCCAGTGCGAGCGAAATCCTGGCCGGGGCCCTGCAGGACAACGGGCGATGCGAGCTGGCCGGCGCCCGCACCTTCGGCAAGGGACTGATCCAGACCCTGATCTCGCTGGGGGACAACAGCGGTCTGGCCGTGACCGTGGCCCGTTACCTCACCCCCAGCGGGCGCGACATTCAGAACCAGGGCATCGCGCCGGACCACCTCCTCCCGGCGCCGGAACCCCTCAACCCCGGTGGCGACGGCGACAGCTGGCTGGATGAGGCCGCCCATCTGCTGCTGGGACGGTTGGTGCAGCCGGACGTGCAGGCATGACCGAGCGCTCGTATCACGATCCCCTCCATGGCGCGATCCGGCTGGACGACAGAGACCCGGCCGAAGCGCTGGCGATCGCGCTGATCGACACGGCTCCCTTCCAGCGCCTGCGGCGCATTCGTCAGCTCGGCCCTGCCTTCCTCACCTTCCACGGAGCCGAGTTCAGCCGGTTCACCCACTCGCTGGGGGTGCTCGAGCTGGCCCGCCTCGCCCTGCGGAATCTGGAACGGCACCATCCCCAGCTGGCCGAGCATCGCGCCGTGCTCTATGCCGCGGCGCTCCTGCACGATGTGGGGCACGGGCCGCTCAGCCACTCCGGCGAGGAGATGTACGGCCTGCAGCACGAAGCCTGGTCCGGGCGCCTGGTTCGGGACCACCCCGCCCTGCGCGGACCGATGGAGGCCCTGGCCCCCGGCACCGCCGAGGCCGTGGCCGACCTGCTGGAGCATGGCCGCCACCCCAGCCCGGCGATCAAGGCCCTGGTGAGCAGCCAGCTCGACTGCGACCGGCTCGACTACCTGCTGCGGGACAGTTACAGCACCGGGACCAGTTACGGCCGACTGGACCTCCAACGCATCCTGGCGGCGCTCACCCTGGCGCCGGACGGAACCCTGGCCCTGCATCCCAAGGGACTGATGGCCGTGGAGCACTACCTGGTGGTCCGCAACCTGATGTACCGCAGTGTCTACAACCACCGGCTGAACGTGGTCTGCAACTGGCTGCTCTGCCGGGTGATCCAGGTGGCGCGCCGTCTGGGGCCGCAGCTGGTCTGGGCCGACGGCGTGATGGCCCAGTGGCTCTGGGATCAACAGGATCTGGATCTGGAGACCTACCTCGCCAACGACGACATCCGCACCGGCTACCACCTCGAGCGCTGGATGGAGGAGGCTCCAGCCGAACTGGCCGAGCCCTGCCGAAGGCTGCTGCAGCGGCGCCTGCTGAAGGCCACCGACGTGAGTCTCCACGCTCCCGCCCGTCGGCTGGAGCTGCTCGCCCTGGCGCGGCAGCTGGCCGAAGCCGAGGGCTTCGCCGCCGATGGCTGCTGTGCTCTGCAGCAGCGTCAGAGCCGGGGCTACCACGCCTATGCGGGCGGGCTTCGCCTCTGGGACGGCCGGCACCTCCAGGCCCTGGAGCAGAGGTCAGCCCTGGTGCGCAGCCTGAGCCAACCGGTGGAGCTGGCCTGGCTGATCCATCCCGCCGAGGTGGCCCCTAAGTTGCGGCATCGCATCGAGGTCTGATGACCCTTTCGCCGCTCGGCGCCGTCCTCATGCCCGCCAACCGGCTCGGGGAACGGCACGTGCTGGCGCTGCCGGGGGCCAGCCCCGAGCAACGGGCCCTCGACCTGGTGGAACGGTCGCTGGACGCGGCCGCGCTGCTGCATCCCACGCTGGCCCGCGGGGGCCTCGAGCTCCAGGCCTCGGACTGGTGGCTGCCGGTGCGGGAGCTGCGGGCGATCGCCTCACGGCTGACAGCCGCCGGCCTGTCTCTGGAGGCGATCCGAAGCAGCGACCCGCGCACCCTGGTGGCGGGCGCGGTCCTGGGCCTGGACACCCATCGCGGCGGCAGCGGGGATCCGCCGCCACCGCCTGCCACTCGCCCTGCCACTCTCCCCGCCACACTTCCGGCCACCGGGGACGATCCCTTCCCCCCATCCCTGACCCTGCACCGCGGCACCCTGCGCTCGGGCGATCACCTCCAGAGCGAGGGATCGGTGCTCCTGCTGGGCGACGTCAACCCCGGCGCCCGGATCACCGCCACCGGCCATGTGCTGGTGTGGGGTCGGTTGCGGGGCACGGCCCATGCGGGGAGCCAAGGCGACCGCTCCGCGCGGATCGTCGCCCTGCAGCTGCGCCCGCTTCAGCTGCGGATCGCCACCGCCGTGGCCCGGGGACCGGAGGGCAGCCCGCCTGCCGGACTGGCCGAGCAGGCCAGCCTGGTGGATGGGGTGATCTGTCTGGAGCCGGCCCCACCGACCTGGCCCCTCGGGGGGTGAGGCGGCAGGGGGGAGACCGCTCAGCCACGGCACGCACCCGGGAGAGCGACGGCTCGCGCCCGGGAGGCGGATCCGGGAAATCCCGAGGCTCACACCGTTGCCTCCGGCCGAGCATTTGGCCTTAACCTGCCCCGACCTCAGCCAGTGCCGTGGTAGCCGCGTCCACCCGCTACATCCTGATCTGCTCCGGCAAGGGAGGCGTGGGCAAGACCACCCTCACGGCCAACCTGGGCATCGCCCTGGCCAAGCAGGGCGCCCGCACCGCGGTGCTGGATGCCGACTTCGGCCTGCGCAACCTGGATCTTCTGCTGGGCCTCGAGAACCGGATCGTCTACACGGCCCAGGACGTGCTGGCGGACAACTGCCGGCTGGAACAGGCGCTGGTGAAGCACAAGCAGGAACCGAACCTCGCCCTGCTCCCCGCCGGCAACCCACGCATGCTCGAGTGGCTCAAGCCGGAGGACATGCAGAAGATCGCCGCGATGGTGGGCGAAAGCTTCGACTACGTGCTGATCGATGCGCCCGCCGGCATCGAGGGAGGATTCCGCAATGCCATGGCGGCGGCCCGCGAGGCGATCGTGATCACCACGCCCGAGGTGTCCGCCGTGCGTGACGCCGACCGGGTGATCGGCCTCCTCAACACCGAGGGGGTCAAGCCCATCCAACTGGTGCTCAACCGGGTACGGCCCCGGATGATGGCCAACCAGGAGATGCTGGCCGTGGACGATGTCACCGACATCCTGGCCCTGCCTCTGCTCGGTCTGGTGCTGGAGGACGAGCAGGTGATCGTCTCCACGAACCGGGGGGAACCGCTGACGCTCACCGGGACCCAGTCCCCGGCGGCCCGGGCCTACAGCAACGTGGCGCGCCGCCTCTGTGGCGAGGACGTGCCCCTGATCGACCCAGGCAAGGAGCGCCAGGGCCTGCGGGCCAAGATCGGCCGCCTGATGCAAACCAAGATCTTCTGAGCCGATGACCTTGCGCGACCTGATCAACAAGTTGCTCGGCCGGGAACAGGCCAGCGCCACCACCGCCAAGGAACGCCTCCAGCTCGTGCTGGCCCACGACCGCAGCGACCTCAATCCGGAGCTGCTCCAGCAGATGCGCCGCGAAATTCTCGAGGTGGTGAGCCGCTACGTTGAGATCGATGTGGAGGGAGGGGACGTGAGTCTGGAAACGGAAGACAGGGTCACCGCCCTGGTGGCCAACCTGCCGATCAAGCGGGCCCGTCGTCTCCCCGATGAGATGACAGCGGCGGCGGGTGAGTCATCCAGTCCGACACCGAGCAGCCCCTGAAGGCCACCTCCATCCTGTGGGAAGGCTGGAATCAGTTCCCTCTCCCGTTCCGGAGGCCTGATGCACCCTTCTGAGAGCCATGCGGTGGACACCGCCGAACCGCCCAGCCCCACGGCGGCCGAGGGACGCGTGCTCAGCCTGGTCTGCCGCGGCCAGACCAACCGTGAGATCGCGGCTGCCCTGGTGCTGAGCGTGCGCACCGTGGAGAGCCACATCGCCAGCCTCCTGGCCAAGACCGGTTGCCGCAACCGCACCCAGCTGCTGATCTGGACGCTGACGGCCCGGTAATCTGGAACCTGGAGATGGATCTCCGGCCGGCTTAGCTCAGCGGTAGAGCAGCGCTTTTGTAAAGCGAAGGCCATCGGTTCAAATCCGTTAGCCGGCTTTCAACCCGCCATTGCAGCACCGGCCGGAGCGAACCCGGCGGGGAGGGAGCGAAAACAGGGAGCGGAAACGCTGAGCTGGGAGGGACCGCTAGAAAATTCCCATCAAGCCACGGTCAAACTCGATCTTGAAGGGTTTGTCGTCAGTGTCCACTTTCACCGCGCCGTCCACATTGATCGCTCCGTTCACGGTGACCGGTTTGTCGTGCTTCACATTCACATCACCCTGCACGGGCAGGGCCTGCTGGGCCGTGACCTCGGCGGTGGCCTTGACCGGCAGGGGAGCAGACGCCCTGACGTCCACCGGACTCGTGATCACCACCTTCGGCTGACCGGAGATCGGGATGGCGGCTTTGGACGCGATGTCCACCACACCGCGGACCGTGACAACCTCCTGGGTCTTGATGTTCAGCTGGTCACTCAGCTGCTTCACCTGCAGAGGCTGGTCGAGCTGATCGACTGCCACATCGGCCCTGACAGGAAGCGACTGGCCCGGTGCCAGGGCGATCCGAATCGGAATCGGGCGGCTCAACACCTGCAGCAGCACCCCCCCGAGAATCGCTGCCGAGGCCACCAGGGCCAGCGGCCAGCGCAGGGCCAGCAGCACCCGAAACCAGAGGGTGTCTTCAGGGGCGCTGGTCATGGGCCGGGGGCAGGATGGGGAACGGCGATGGTGGGGCCTGTGCCCCGCTGCATTCAAGAGGAGGTCTCCGCCTTTCCCGAGCGAATGCGGGCAACTGCAAACACCCTGCAAGCCCAGGGAGCAGGGCCCTCGCGCCCGAGGACGGCCAGGAACTCAACCGCTGGCGTCGGCCGCCGGGACGCGCAGGGGCGGGGGCGGCGGGGGCGGGGGCGGCGGCTGGGGCATGGGAGGCAGCTCTGGTGGTGAGGCCGGATTCACCGCTGCCGCAGGCTGGCGCCGCGGGGCGGGGGTGGCAAACCAGCGCCCGATCATCGCCTGCCGATCGGCCATGGGCTCGGGGCCAAGATCCCAGAGGCTTTCGAAATAGAAGAACGCCACACCGAGCCCCTGGGCCCGGTTGGCCAACACCTTCTGGCCCAGCAGGTCCAGCGGCGCTGGGCGGTTGCGCTGGCCACTCATGATCGCAATGGCCGTCGGGATCTTCTGCCTGGCTTCCTGCACTTCAGGCCGCAGCAGATGGGGCAGGTAGCTGGGCAGATCCGGGCGGTAGATCTGCACCAGCAGCTCATCGGCGATGCCACGCCGTACCCAGGCCCGCCAATCCTGCAGCTGGAGCTTGTAGGCAAAGTCGTAGTAGTTCGGCGAGATGGAGATCAGGGCGCCGGGCCTGAGGGCGCGCACCTGTTGGCTCAGACGCTCCATGAACGCCGTGATCTTGTCCGCCCGCCACTTCACCCAGGCAGCATCGGCAGGATTGGCCGGCGGTGGCTTGCCGGTCTCCTTGCGGTAAAGCGCCATGGTGAAGGGGTCGTAGCCGAAGTCCTTCGGCAGGCTCATGTGGTCGTCGAACTGGATCCCATCGGCGCCGTACTGGCCCACCACCTCCAGCACCAGGTCGGTGATCAGCTGCTGCACCTCCGGCCGGAACGGGTTGAGCCAGGCCACTTCCCCGGCCGCGCTGATCGAGGTCAACCCACCGTCCTGCTTGCGGGTCAGCCAGTCGGGATGGCGGCGGGCCAGGGCGGAGTCCTTGGGGGCCATGAAGCCGAATTCAAACCAGGGGATCACGAGCAATCCCTGGCGACGCCCCTCGGCGATCAGCTCACCGAGCACATCCTGTCCCTGGAGACCGCGGTAGGTGAAGCTCTGGATCTGGCGCTCCTCCACCACCCGACTGGGGTAGTAGGCCAGGCCTCCGTTCCAGACCACCGGGTACAGGGTGTTGAACCGCAGGGCGGCAAGCTGGGCGACCGCCTGGCCCATGCGGGCCCTGTCCCGCAGGACGGGCATGTCGTTGGCGGTCAGCCAGACCCCGCGCAGTTCGGCCCGCGGCTGCTGGGCCGCGACAGGGAAGGCCCCATGACCCAGGAGGGTGAGCCCCCAGGCCAGCAGGGCCAGCACAGCTGTAACCAGGTGAACACGACGCCGCAACCAGCCCGTTGCCAAGGGCGCGAACCCTAAGCCCCGTCAGCGGCGACCTGCCAGCAGCCAGACCCCCAGCAGCAGGGCCACGCCGGGGAGCCAGCTGCCCTGCAGCAGCCAGGTGCCGCTGGCCAGGAGGGGGCTGGTCACCCAGTGATGGAGGCCCATCGTGACCAACAGCAGCAGAATCAGGGCCGCCATGGAACGGCGTCAGGGGGTGAGACCTGGCGGCAGGTAAGCACCGGCCCGCAGAACCTGCCACGCGCCCGAATCACTCCAGGCGAGCACGGTGCTGGCCAGGCCGCCGGCTTCCGGCCAGGGCAGGGGGCCCAGGAGGGGCACACCGGGGAAGCAGGCGGCAGCTGCCGCCGCGGTGGTGGCCGCAGGGCTGCCGGAGACATTGGCACTGGTGGTCGCCAACGGTCCGCTCAACCTCAGGAGCTCCCGGGTGACCGCACAGGCCGGGATGCGGAGTCCGAGGCTGGTGGCACCAGGGTTCAGACTCTCCACCGCCGGCCCGCGAGCCGGCAGCACCAGGGTGAGCGCCCCGGGCCAGGCAACGCTGGCCATCGCGAGCCACTCCTGCCGCCAGGCCAGGCCAAGGGCCTCCTGCAGAGGCTCCAGATCGGCCCCCATCAGAATCAGCGGCTTGTCCGCCGGCCGCCGCTTCAGGGCCCAGAGCTGCTGGGCGTGCTCCGGCGTGGCCGCCAGGGCAGGCAGGGTATCGGTGGGGATCAGGGCAGGCTCCCCTCCTCTCAGCCGTGCCGCCAGCAGGGGGGCGGAGGTGACGCTGTCCTGGGCCATCCGTTCACGCATGCGGGTCACTCACGCCGGCCCCGCCGGGCGGAGGCGAACCGCCATGTTCCCTCCAGATCCCGGTGGGCCGAGGTCTCAACGAGACCGGCCAGGGTCAGCAGCTCCTGCACGGCCGGGCTCTGATCGTGATGGTGCTCCAGCAGAAGCCAGCCCCCCGGGGCCAGCCCCTGGGCCGCACCGGCGACGACCTGCCGGATCGCCTCCAGCCCGTCAGCTCCACCATCGAGCGCCAGCACAGGCTCATGCTCCCGGACGCCGGACTCCAGGCCGGCCCAGACGGCGGTGGGGATGTAGGGAGGATTGGCCACCACCAGCTCCAGCCGGCCCCAGCTCGAGCGCAGGGGCTGCCACCAGCTCCCCTGGATCAGCTGGACCTGCTCGCCGACCCCGGCGGCCTGAAGGTTCCGCTCGGCCTGGGCCAGGGCGAGCGGGCTGAGGTCCACCGCCAGGCCCTGCACGCCTGGCCAGAGGCGCGCCAGGGCGATCGCCAGACAGCCGGAACCCGTTCCCAGATCGGCCCACCGTGCCGGGGGACAGGCCAAGCGATCCCGGGCAAGCTCCACCAGCAGCTCCGTTTCCTGGCGCGGGATCAGCACGCCCGGCGCCACCTGCAGCTCCAGGTCCCGCCAGGGGCAGCGGCCCACCAGGTACTGCAGCGGCTTGCTCGTTTCCAGATGACACCGCCACAACGCCTCCAGCGCGGATCGCTGTCGCGTGAGCTGCACCTGCTTGGTCGGATCCAGATGGACCCGCTGGAGTGTGGGCCAGGGCAATCCCCCCGCGAGATCCAGCAGCCAGTCCAGATCAGCCGCACGACCGCCCGAGGCCAGACAGCGACGGCGCCAGGCCAGCAGCTCGCGGCCCGCGAGCAGCTCCCCCGGCACGCCATCGGACGGTGGAGGCCCCTGGGGCCCACCGTCGGCATCGGCAGCGGTGGGGAGCGTCTTCCGCATGGGACGAGGCTAGAGCCGACGCCAGCGCAGGCCCGGCTCGGCCCGCACCAGGCCCGCCAGTTCCAGGGCGAGCAGACGGGCGGCGATCTGGGGTGCGGACTCCTGGGTGAGCTGGCACAACTGCTCGAGGGAAGCCCCCTCGGCCAGAGCCGCCAGGAGAGCTCCTTCCACCCCGGCGAGCGGCGCTGCCGCCGAACCGCAGGGCAGGCTCCCGGCCCGAGGAGCCAGCGGAGCAGCACCGAGCTGACGGATCAAATCCGCGGGCTCGAGCAGGGGGGTCGCCCCCTGGCTGAGCAGCCGATTGCTGCCGCGCGCCGAGAGGCGGGCCGCATCAGCGGGTACCACCCAGAGCGGCAACTGCTGCTGCCAGGCCAGGCCGGCCGACTGGAGGGCCCCGCTCTGCTCCGGGCACTCGACCACCACGACGGCCCTCACCAGGGCCACCTGCAGGCGGTTGCGGGCGGCGAAGTGACCGGGACGCACCGAGGCCCCCGGGGGGTGCTCGCTGACCAGCAGCCCCCGTTCGCCCACCTGGCGTTGAAGCTGCGTGTGATGCCGTGGATAAACGCGCTCCAGCGGGGTGCCGAGCACCGCCACCGGCCGCCCCCGCTCGGCCAGACAGCCCCGATGGGCGGCGGCATCGATGCCCTCGGCCAGGCCGCTCACCACGGGCCAACCGGCCGTGGCGAGGGCGGCCCCCAGGGCTTCCGCCATCGCCAGGCCATGGCGGGAGGGCCTGCGGGTACCCACCACCGCCACGGCCGCCCGCCTGGCGAGCAGGGGCCACAGCGAACCCTGCCCCCGCCAGCGCAGGGCCAGCGCGGGGCGCTCCAGGGAGGCCACCGCTGCCGGGTAGGTCGGATCACCGGGCAGCAGCGCCCGGCGGCCGCCCGCCACAGCGGCTGAGAAAGCCGCCAGGGGCTCCGCACCCCAGTGCGCCCGGAACCGCTGCAGCTGCCGCAGCCACGCCGGCCCCAGACCCGGGAGGGAGAGAAAGGCTTCCGGCGGCGCCTGCCAGGCCTGGAGCAGGGAGCCGAAGTGGTCCTCGATGGCCCGCAACCGCATCCAGCCGACACCAGGGCACGAGGCCCAGAGCAGCCACGCCAGCCGCCGTTCCTGCTCCCACGGGAGCCTCGCACCATCCGCCCCCCGCCTGGCGCCGGGCCAGCCGCACGAGCCGGGACCCCCGCCTACCCGAGGAAGCCGCAGCACAGACCCCATGGAAATCAGTACATGTGTACTGATCCTAATCCTGGCCCTGCTCCAGGCGGGCCAGGGCCGCCGCCAGGTCGCCGGGGAACTGCCGCAGCACCCGGCGCCGATCCGCTCCGCCCGAACGATCCACCAGCACCAGGGTGACGTGGGCCTCGGCAGCCACCTCGTCCCCATCCCCGCGCAGGAAGACGGTCCTCCAGGGCAGTCGCACGCCCTGACGGGGCAACACTTCGCTCCTGAGCCGCACCATCTCACCGTGGAGAAGCGCCTGGCGGTAATCGATGCGCAGGCTCACCACCGGCATCTCCAGGCCACGCGCCGACAGGGTGCTGTAGGGCAGCCCGGCAGCCGCGAGGGCCTCGACCCTCGCTTCCTCCAGCCAGGCGACGTAGGCCCCATGCCAGACCACCCCGGCATGGTCGGTGTGCTGGGGAAGCACGCGGCGCTCCAGGAGCCAGCCCCTGGGCTGCATCACGGTCTGCATGGCTGGGACCTGGGACACGGAAAACCGCCATAGGCTGCCGGACAGCCCGGTGCCCAAGTCCGTGTTCCGCAACGTTCTGATCGCCGATTCCGGCAAAGGCCACGTCGAAGAGATGGTGCGCATGCTGCGCGACATCCCCGTGGTGCGTCAGGCCCGCCTCAATCTGCTGCACGTCGTGCCGGAGCAGGCCGGCGAGGACTTCCAGCAGCACTGGCAGCAGGCGGCGGGGATCGTGGCCGCCGCCGTGGCCCGGCTGGGGCTGGACCCGGCCGAGATCAACACGATCATCCGCCAGGGGGATGCCAAGCAGACGGTGCTGCGGGTCGCCGAGGAACTCGGCGCCGATCTCATCGTGATGGGATCGCGGGGGCTCAGCCGGCTCCAGTCGATCCTCAGCAACAGCGCCAGCCAGTACGTCTTCCAGCTCTCGACCCGGCCGATGCTCCTGGTCCGGGATGACCTCTACGTCCGCCACGTCAACCGCGTGATGGTGGCCATCGACGGCACCGGGGTCGGCGATGACGCCCTGAAACTGGCCTGCGAACTGGTCAGGGAGGTTCCGGGCGGGAGCCTGACCGGGGTGCACGTGAGCCGCCAGGACCTCGCCCCCACGCGCGGCGGCCACTCCCCGGCCGATGCGGTGCTCGAGAAGGCCGTGCAGCGGGCCCGCTCCCTGGGTGTGGCGATGGAACCCCTCCACCGCACCGGCGATGTGGCCCGAACCCTCTGTACAGCGGCCGAAGAATGCCGGGCCGACCTGCTGGTCATCGCCTCGCAGGATCGGCGACCGGTCGTCGCCAAGGCCCTGGTCGATCTCGACCGACTCCTGGGCAGCTCGGTGAGCGATTACATCCGGGTGCATGCCCCGGCACCGGTGCTGCTGGTGCGCGAGCCCGAAGGGCGGCGCTGAAGCCGGCTGCGCCGCCAGGCCTGGCGGGTGCTCCCCCTGGCGGCCCTCTGACTGCGCCCCTGAGCTGAGCCTCTGATGGCGGGGCGCTTGGGGGGCGCTAATTGGGAGGCGCTCAGCCGCCCTGGCGGCTGCTCGTCTGGATGTAGAGCACCAGCAGGAACACCGTCGGAACCAGGACGAACATCAGGCTGGCGACGAAGCCGAGATCGTTGGTTTCCATAGGGGGATTGAGGGTGCTGGGAGGGTATCACCGCCAACAGGGTGACCTTCCCGGGGCTTCACCGCTCGTTGCGCTCGCTCCAGTGCGCGGGGAGCGGGGAGCGGGGAGCGGGCCCGATGGGTTCAGAGCCGGCCCTCCTCCGCTGCCGAGGACGCTTCCTCCCCGCCAGCCTCCTGCTCAACCTCGGCTTCAGTTTCTGGGGGCGCTGGCCAGCTGGTGGGTCCAGCCGGCAGGGGCGAGGCGAGGGCCGCGGCGAGCCGGGCCTCCTTGTCGGGGAGCCCGACCTGGGGACGGGTCAGCACCACCACGGAGTGCTGCACCAGGGCCTGGCAGGCCAGACGCCAGCCCTGGGGGCGACGACGGAGTTTCTGATCCTCCACCGCCGTTCGCGGGCTCAGCGCGGACGCCGTGGCGCCATCGGCCACCTCCACGAAACAGGTGATGCACTGGCCACAGCCGCCGCAGTTACCCAGGGTCCCCTTGAGTCCGTAGAGCTGGATCCCCTCGCGCAGGGCCACCTCGCGCAGGTTCTCGCCCGGATAGCACTCCACATCGCACCCCTCCCGCAGGAAACGGATCACCGGCATGGTTCAGGGCAGGCAGCGGCGTTCATTGTGCGACGCCCAGCCGGCGAGACGGCGCTGGGCCGGAGGTGAGACGGCAGCGAGACGGAGGCGAGACGCCGTTGCGGTCCGTAACCAGCGCCTCCGCAGGAACCGTCACGCCCTTACGATCGCCCAACCCACCCAGAACTACCCCCCATGGGATTGCCCTGGTATCGGGTGCACACGGTCGTCATCAACGACCCGGGCCGATTGCTCGCCGTGCACCTCATGCACACTGCGCTGGTGGCCGGCTGGGCCGGCTCCATGGCGCTCTACGAGCTCGCCATCTTCGACCCATCCGACCCGGTGCTCAACCCGATGTGGCGCCAGGGCATGTTCGTGATGCCCTTCATGGCCCGCCTGGGCGTGACCGGCAGCTGGGGCGGCTGGAGCATCACCGGTGAAACCGGTGTCGACCCTGGCTTCTGGAGCTTCGAGGGCGTGGCGGCGGCCCACATCATCTTCAGCGGCCTCCTGTTCCTCGCCGCCATCTGGCACTGGACCTACTGGGACCTGGAGATCTGGCAGGACCCGCGCACCGGTGAGCCCGCCCTCGACCTTCCCAAGATCTTCGGGATCCACCTGCTGCTTGCAGGCCTCGGCTGCTTCGGTTTCGGCGCCTTCCACCTCACCGGTGTCTTCGGCCCGGGGATGTGGGTGAGTGATGCCTATGGGCTCACCGGACATCTCGAACCGGTTCAGCCATCCTGGGGCCCCGAAGGCTTCAACCCCTTCAACCCGGGGGGCATCGTCGCCCACCACATCGCCGCCGGCATCGTCGGCATCATCGCCGGCATCTTCCACATCACCACCCGGCCCCCCGAGCGCCTCTACAAGGCTCTGCGGATGGGCAACATCGAAACGGTGCTGGCCTCCGCCATTGCGGCCGTCTTCTTCGCCGCCTTCGTCGTCGCGGGCACCATGTGGTACGGCGCAGCAGCCACCCCCGTCGAGCTCTTCGGCCCCACCCGCTTCCAGTGGGACCAGAGTTACTTCAAGGCTGAGATCAGCCGTCGGGTTCAAACGGCTCTCGACAATGGCGCCACCAAGGAACAGGCCTACGCCTCGATTCCCGAGAAGCTCGCCTTCTACGACTATGTGGGCAACAGCCCCGCCAAGGGAGGCCTCTTCCGGGTGGGTCCCATGGTCAACGGGGACGGCCTCCCCACCGGCTGGCTGGGTCACATCGCCTTCACCGACAAGGACGGACGCGATCTCGAGGTGCGCCGCCTGCCCAACTTCTTCGAGAACTTCCCTGTCGTTCTGCAGGACCAGGACGGCATCGTGCGCGCCGACATCCCCTTCCGGCGTGCCGAGGCGAAGTACTCCTTCGAGCAGACCGGTGTGACCGCAACCGTCTATGGCGGTGCGCTCAACGGCCAGACCTTCACCGATCCTGCTGACGTCAAGCGTCTGGCCCGCAAGGCTCAGCTCGGCGAAGCGTTCGACTTCGACCGCGAGACTTACCACTCCGACGGCACCTTCCGCAGCTCACCGCGCGGCTGGTTTACCTTCGGCCATGCCACCTTCGCCCTTCTCTTCTTCTTCGGCCACATCTGGCACGGTGCCCGCACCCTCTACCGCGATGTGTTCGCCGGGATCGATCCTGACCTGGGCGAACAGGTTGAGTTCGGCCTCTTCCAGAAGCTCGGCGACAAATCCACCCGTCGTCTGCCGGAGGGCTTTGTGCCACCGGCCGGCACACCCCTCAGCTGACCCCGGGAGCACCCCATGGAGAGCTTTGCTTACATCCTGATCCTGACCCTGGCCATCGCGACCCTCTTCTTCGCGATCGCCTTCCGCGATCCTCCGAAGATCGGGAAGTAACGATCCCATCACCGCCTCGAATCCTGCCCCTGGCACTCGTGCCGGGGGCTTTTTCATGGTTGGGCAGCATCTGAGCACCTCCCTGGCGCGGGACCGCCAGGGACCCCAAGCCCGAAGCGCGGGCGGCCCACCAGGCCTCAACCGCCGTGTCGGCGCGTTCCGTTGCCCTTCTCAAAGGCAGAAGTGCTGCTTAAACTTCAATAACGACAGCCCGGACCCTCGGGGATGCAATGCCCCTCCTGCCAACACACCGACAGTCGGGTGCTCGAATCGCGGGCAGCTGACAGCGGGCGGAGCGTGCGGCGGCGGCGGGAGTGCCTCAACTGTGAATTCAGGTTCACCACCTACGAACGGGTGGAGACGGTGCCGATCACGGTGGTGAAACGCAGCGGCAGTCGGGAAACCTTCAACCGGGCCAAGCTTCTGCACGGCCTGCTGCGAGCCTGCGAGAAGACCGGCCTGGATCCAGCCAGGCTGGAGCTGGTGGTCGACGAGATCGAGCTGCAGCTCCAGCAACGCCCCGGCCGGGAGGTGAGCAGTGCGGAGATCGGGGAACTGGTGCTGCATCAGCTCTCCGAGATGAGCGAGGTGGCCTACGTGCGCTTCGCCTCGGTCTACCGGCAGTTCCAGGGCATCAGTGATTTCGTGGCGACCCTGGAAGGCCTGCGGAGAGCCACCAAGCCCAAGGCGCTGGCGACCATCGGCTGAACGCCCGCCGTACGCGCTCATCCGAGTGGGTACGGGCGCATTGATCCAGGGTGCGGACGCATTGATACAGTGACCCATTGCGATGGCCCTGCTGGCGGGCGGGTCCATCCAACCCTTCACACTGCCTCCGGCAGGCCGCCGATCCCCATGACCGTGACCCCTTCCGATCTCAGCACCATCGAGGCCGATCAGGACCTGGCCGCTGAAGCGGCTGCCGATCTCGACCTCGCCATTCCGGAGGAGGTGCCCACGGCGGATGACCCGAGCAGCCGCGCCGCCTCACGCGACCTCGACGGCGTGGGCTTCACGCTGGACGAGTTCGCCTCGCTGCTCAGCAAGTACGACTACAACTTCAAGCCTGGTGACGTCGTCAACGGCACCGTCTTCGCCCTGGAATCCAAGGGCGCGATGATCGACATCGGCGCCAAGACCGCCGCCTTCATGCCCCTGCAGGAGGTTTCGATCAACCGGGTCGAGGGGCTCAGCGACGTGCTCGAGCCCGGCGAGATCCGGGAATTCTTCATCCTCAGCGAAGAGAACGAGGATGGACAGCTCACCCTCTCGATCCGCCGCATCGAGTATCAGCGGGCCTGGGAGCGGGTGCGCCAGCTGCAGAAGGAAGACGCCACCATCTACTCCGAGGTGTTCGCCACCAACCGCGGTGGTGCCCTGGTACGGGTCGAAGGGCTGCGTGGCTTCATCCCCGGAAGTCACATCAGCACCCGCAAGGCCAAGGAAGAGCTGGTGGCCGACTTCCTCCCCTTGAAGTTCCTGGAGGTGGACGAGGAGCGCAACCGCCTCGTGCTGAGCCATCGCCGGGCGCTGGTGGAGCGCAAGATGAACCGCCTCGAGGTGGGCGAAGTGGTGCTCGGCACGGTGCGAGGCATCAAGCCCTACGGCGCCTTCATCGACATCGGTGGGGTGAGCGGCCTGCTGCACATCTCCGAGATCAGCCACGAGCACATCGAGACGCCCCACACGGTGCTCAACGTCAACGACCAGATGAAGGTGATGATCATCGACCTCGACGCCGAACGCGGTCGCATCTCCCTCTCCACCAAGGCGCTCGAGCCCGAACCCGGCGACATGCTCACCGACCCCCAGAAGGTGTTCGACAAGGCCGAGGAGATGGCAGCCCGCTACAAGCAGATGCTGCTGGAGCAGGCCGAGGACAACGAGCCCATGGGTGTCACCCTCGACTGATCCCCGTGGCCCTGCTGCTGCTCTCGGGCCAGCCGATCGGAGAGGTGGAAGCCGTTCTGTTCGACAAGGACGGCACCCTCTCCATCAGCGAACCCATGCTCCATGCCCTGGCCAAGGCCAGGGTTTTTCATTGCGGCCAGTTGCTGGCCGAACACCATCCCTGGGTCGGCTCCGCCGGACACCACGAGCTCAAGGATCTGCTCGAGCGTGCCTACGGGCTCGACGGTGAAGCGATCAACCCGGCGGGCACCACGGCGGTGGCCAGCCGGGAGCACAACCTGATCTCCACGGCAACCGCCCTGAGCCAGGTGGGTCTGGGCTGGCCCGAGGCCCTCGAGCTCAGCCAGAGGGTGTTCAGCGCCACCGACAGCCTGCATGGCCAGGGCAGCCTGCACAGGCCCCTGGCCACCGAAGGGCTCCACGACCTGGTCGACCAGCTGGCCAGGGCATCGGTGCGCTGTGCCGTGATCAGCAACGACGAGGTGCGGGGCATCGAGGCCTTTCTGGACAGCCAGGCCATCCGTCAGCATTTCCAAGCCCTCTGGAGTGCCGAGCACACCCCCCGCAAACCCGATCCCGCCGCCGTCCATGCCCTCTGCGACGAACTGGGTGTGGCGCCGGCCCGCTGCGCCCTGATCGGTGACGCCAACAGCGATCTGCTGATGGCCCGGCAGGCCGGGGTCGGCGTGGTGCTCGGCTATGTGGCCGGCTGGCGCAGCCCTCCACCCCTCGACCCGAGCTTTCCCCAGCTGCGGCAGTGGGCCGATCTCCAGGCCCGCTGCCGCTGACGCGCCCGATCGCACCCGTGGGATCGGGCGACTCACCACATATCCTGTGGGGTCATTTGGCAGGGGCACCATGAGCCGGTACGTGTTCACCTCCGAGTCGGTGACAGAAGGCCATCCCGACAAGATCTGCGACCAGGTGAGCGATGCGGTTCTCGATGCCCTGCTGGCCCAGGATCCAGCCTCCCGGGTCGCCTGCGAGACCGTGGTCAACACCGGGCTGTGCCTGATCACCGGAGAGGTCACCACCACCGCCCGGGTCGACTTCAACACCCTGGTGCGTGGGGTGATCAACCAGATCGGCTACACGGGGGCCCGCGCCGGCGGCTTCGATGCGAACAGCTGCGCCGTCCTGGTGGCCCTGGATCAGCAGTCGCCGGACATCGCCCAGGGGGTCAATGAGGCCGACGACCACGCGGGCGATCCCCTGGACCTGGTGGGGGCAGGGGATCAGGGGATCATGTTCGGCTACGCCTGCAACGAGACGCCTGAGCTGATGCCCCTGCCGATCAGCCTGGCCCACCGCCTCGCCCGGCGGCTGTCCGCCGTGCGCCACGACGGCACCCTCGGTTACCTGCTGCCCGACGGCAAGACCCAGGTGAGCGTGGTCTACGAGGACGACCAGCCCGTGGCCATCGACACGATCCTGATCTCCACCCAGCACACCGCCGAGATCGACGGAGTGAGTGAGGAGAGGGCCCTGCGTGAGCGCATCGCCGCCGATCTCTGGACCCACGTGGTCGAGCCCGCCACCGACGATCTGGACCTGAAGCCCTCGAAAGCCGAGACCCGCTTCCTGGTCAATCCCACCGGCAAGTTCGTGGTGGGTGGCCCCCAGGGTGACGCCGGGCTCACCGGTCGCAAGATCATCGTCGACACCTACGGCGGCTATGCCCGCCATGGGGGCGGCGCCTTTTCGGGCAAGGATCCCACCAAGGTGGACCGCTCGGCGGCCTACGCCGCCCGCTACGTGGCGAAGGCCCTGGTGGCCGCCGGCCTGGCCAGCAAGGCCGAGGTGCAGCTCAGCTACGCCATCGGTGTGGCCAGACCCGTGAGCATCCTGGTGGAGAGCTTCGGCACGGGCAGCCTGAGCAACGCAGATCTCACCGCCCTGGTGCAGGAGCACTTCGACCTGCGGCCTGGCGCGATCATCGAGACCTTCGCTCTGCGCGACCTGCCCCAGCAGCGCGGTGGCCGCTTCTACCAGGACGTGGCGGCCTATGGCCACTTCGGCCGCAGCGACCTCCAGCTTCCCTGGGAGGATGTCAGCACGGTGGCCGAGATCCTCCGCCAGGCCAGTGCACTGCGCACAGCCGCCTGACCAGCCCCTGGCCCTCGGCATCGATCTGGGCTCCAGCGGCCTTCGGCTGGTGGTGATCGAGCCGGGAGGCCAGATCCTCGCCGAGGAAGCCGCCACCTACCCCGCTCCCTTCACCGACCCGGAGGGCTGGCGCCTGGGACTGGTGAGGATCTGCGCCCGGCTGCCCGATGCGTTGCGCAGCGCCATCGGCGCCCTCGCCGTGGATGGCACCTCCGGCACCCTGCTGCTCTGCCGCTCCGACGGCAGCCTGCTGCCGGACCGCCTCGGCCACGCCCTTCCTTATCACCTGGCCTGCCCGCAGCAGGCTGAAGCCGCACGCCAGCTGGCTGGGGCCGGGGCGGATGCCAGTCCAGCGGCAGGCGCCAGCGGCAGCCTGGCACGGGCCCTGCAACTTCTCGCCGAGCTGCCGGGATCCGACCCGGATGGACTGCTGCTCCGCCATCAGGCCGACTGGCTGATGGGCTGGCTGCTGGGCGACTGGCGTTGGGGCGAAGAGGGCAACAACCTGCGGCTGGGCTGGGATCTGGAGCGCCGGAACTGGAGCGGCAGCCTCGCGGCGCAGTCCTGGAGTCACGCCCTGCCCCAGATCCGTCCCAGCGGTGCCGACCTCGGCCACCTCGCCCCATCCGCGGCCAGGACCCTGGGACTCCCGCGCGCCTGCCGGGTGGTGGCCGGCAGCACCGATGCCAATGCCGGGGTCCTGGCGGCCGACCCGGCTCCCGGCGACGGCATCACCGTGCTGGGCACCACGCTGGTGCTCAAGCAGTTCACGCCGGAACCGATCAGGGGCCCCGGCATCAGCTGCCACAGGGTCGCCGGCCGCTGGCTGGTGGGTGGCGCCTCCAATGCCGGCGGCGGGGTGCTGCGCCGGTTCTTCACGGATCAACAGATCAGGGAACTCAGCCGGCAGATCGATCCATCACGCCCCAGTGGCCTGAACCTGCGGCCACTGCCGCGGCGGGGCGAGCGCTTCCCGGAGGATGATCCCGATCTCGAACCGAGGCTCGAGCCGCGTCCTGTCAGCGATGCCCTCTACCTGCAGGCCCTGCTGGAGGGACTGGCGGTGCTGGAGCAGCGCGGCTGGCAGCGGCTGGCGGAGCTGGGAGCCCCGAAGGTCCACCGTGTGATCAGCCTCGGCGGCGGCGCCCGCAACCCCCAGTGGCGACGGATCCGCCAGCAGCGGCTGGGGGTGCCGGTGCTGAACCGGCCGAGGCTCTCGGCCGCCCTGGGGATGGCCAGACTGGCGGCAACTGCCCTTCCCGCCCCATGAACGAACGTCTCCGCACCTGGATCTCCATGGGACTGTTCGTGGTGCTGGCGGGCTATGTGGGCTTCAGCGCCCTCCGGCTTGCCCTGCTGCTCTGGCAGCGGTTTGCCGGCGCCTGAAGCCCTCCGGGCCTCAGGCGATCCAGAATCCCCCCAATCCCAGCCCCCTTCACGATGGCCGCCGACCCCCTCACCCCCGCCGTGAGCGATCGGATCTGCAAGCACATGAATGCCGATCACAGCGAAGCGGTGCTGAACTACGCCCGCCACTACGGGGGTGTCACCAACCCGGGAACCGCCCGCATGGTGGCGATCGAACCGGAGGCCATGGCGCTGGAGGTCGATGGGACCCTCATCTCCGTGGCGTTCGACCACACCCTCAGCGACAGCGAGGATGCCCACCGCACCCTGGTGGCGATGCTCCGCGCCATGCCCCAGCCGCAGGACTGAGCGCCCCAAACGCTCCGGGAGTCTGTGGCAACGCTGGGGAGACAGACCCCAACCCGCCTCCGCCTTGGCCCTCCCTCCCTGGCCGACCCTGGCCGGGCTGCTCCCCCTGGAGTGGCTGATCCTCCCCGCAGCTGTCGAGGCCACGGCTGCCCCGGCCGCCATCAGCGGGCTGATTCCCATGCCCTGGTGGGCGGCTGGCCGCTATGAGGGAGCCCTGCGCGCTCGGCTGCTGGGCCTGCGGCGTGAACTGCGGCCTCAGAGACTGGAGCCGCTCGTGGCGGTGATCGCCACGGTTCTGCGTGAACTGGCGGCGGACAGGCCCGCCGCGGCCCGTCCCCTGCTGGTGCCGATTCCCAGCTGGAAACGCCGCGCCAACCCCCTTCCCCCCCTGGTGGCCCAGCTGCTGGCCCGGGAGCTCGACTGGCCCCGCGGCCAGATCCTGGAACGCAGCCATCCGGTGCTGGGTCAGCACCGGCTCAACCGCGAGCTGCGTTGGGCCAACCAGCAGGACGCCTTCCGCAGCCTGATGCAGGCCCACCAAGATCGCCGGGGCCGCCGCCCCGTGCTGTTGGTCGACGACATCCTCACCACCGGGGCCACGGCCTGCAGCGCGGCGATGGCGCTCAGGCAGGCGGGCTGGCGGCCCCTGGGCCTTGCCTGCCTGGCCCGCACCCCCTCGCCCCCACCCCAGAAGAAGGCCGTGATCTAAGATCCCCTCGTCGCTGCGGCGACGGGCCGGGATAGCTCAGTTGGTAGAGCAGGCGACTGAAAATCGCCGTGTCCCCAGTTCAAATCTGGGTCCTGGCATGCCTTCCGCACAGAGTGTCCCCTCGGTGCCCCGATGACCGCTCGGTGCCCCGATGACCGGGCGTGGTGCCTACGGGGGCACGAACCTGGCGCTGTGCTGCAGCCACGACCAGGGTGCCAGGGTTAGCGGCAGTGTTAGAAACGCCAGCCGCGATGAGCCCCACTGCGGGAGCCACCCAACCCATGCGCGATCCGACCGGCACCAGTCCCCAGATCTTCAACAACGCCGACAGCTTTGCCCAGGCCTTCGATGCGGCCTGGCGGCAGCACGATCTCCACAATCCCGACCACGGGCTTGACCGGGACACCAAACTCGCCCGGGTGCTCGAGCAGGTCGCCGACCACCCCTTCCGCATCGCCAGCCCGGAACTGGCGGAGGATGTGGCCCGTTTCCGGCTGCGACTGCTGGGCTTCTGACGCCAGGCCCTAACTTGAGCGACATGGACAACGCCCTGAGTCGGCTGGTGCGGCTGCTGAGCGCCGGTTTCAGCAATCAGCAGCAGGCCTTTGACAACCCGCCCCTGTACGCCCACATCCTGGTGAAGCTCCGCCCGCTGCCCCAGCTGGCGCCGGGGTCCCTGCTGCTGGAGCAGAGCTACGCCATCAACCCCGCAGCCCCCTACCGGATCCGGGTGCTGCGGGCCGACCGCCAGGAGAACGGCCTGATCATCCACAACCAGGCGATCCAGGAGGACGAGCGCTTCTGGGGTGCCGTCGAGAATGACGCGCTTCGCAGCCGCATCTCCGCTGCGGATCTGCGGCCCCTCGAAGGCTGTGCCTACCGGGTGCGGGAGGAAGGCGGAGGCTTTGTGGGAGAAGTGGAACCGGGCTGTCGCTGCCTTGTCGAGCGCAAAGGGACCACCACCTACCTGGTGAGCCGGCTGGAACTGGATGCCGAGGGGATGCGCACGATCGACACGGGCCATGACCCCCAGACCCACGAACAGGTGTGGGGATCCCTGGCCGGTCCGTTCAACTTCAGCCGCACCCACGACTTCAGCAGCGAAATCCCGCCGGACTGGGAGACGGCCTTCAGGCCGTGAGCTCATCCATGAACGGCTGTTCGCCCTCGTCAGGGAAAGGGTTGTCCAGGGGTTGAAGATGCCGGGCAGCGCCGCCAGCTTCAAGGCCGTTGAGCACGGACTCAAGACGCCTGAGGCGATCCTCCGTGTCCTCCAGTCGCAATTCCGTCTCCTCGTGGAACGGATCCGCCGAGGCCTGCCCTGACTCCAGCAGGGGCTGGAGGCGGAGGTCCTGGGCGGCCATGCGTTCCTCGAGCTCGAGCAGGCGGAACGTGAGCGTCTCCACCACCTCCGTGAGGGTGTTGAGCTGGAAGGCCAGCCGCTCGGCGGGATCGCTGCCGAACGGAGCCGGGCGAGCATCCCTGCTCCCAAGGTCCATTGCGTCCCCCATGGCCAGTCGCTCCGGGATGCCCCTCAGGCGGAGCTGTTTCGGGCGATCGTATCGGCCCTGGGCGGCCACGCCAGGGCCCGGTTTGTAACGATTGTGAAAGGCTTGTCGCTCCCCGTAGCACGGCCCATAGGATCCTGGACGCAGCTATCGGTGGAGCATCTCCCTGCTGCACCGAACTCTTGGCGTCCCTCGGCCCTGGTCTTCTGGTCTTCCGCCGCAGGCCGTCAGGCACCTCGCATTTCCTCCCCCCGGCCCCAAGCCCATGACTCTCGCCAACGCTGCCTATCTGGGCATCGAGCGCTTCGCCAACGACCGCACCAAGGAGAACTGGATCAACGGTACCGCCAACGACAAGGCGGCCCTGATCCGTGCTGTCTACAAGCAGGTCCTGGGCAACCAGTACATCATGAACAGCGAGCGCCTTGAAGGCCCCGAGTCGCTGTTCAAGCGTGGCTACCTGAGCGTGCGGGAGTTTGTACGGCAGGTCGCCAAGAGCGGTCTCTACAAGCAGAAGTTCTTCGAGAACTGCAACCCCTACCGCTTCATCGAGCTCAACTTCAAGCATCTGCTCGGCCGGGCTCCTCAGAACAAGGCCGAGATGCTCCATCACTTCACCATCCTTCAGGAGCAGGGTTACGACGCCGAAATCGATTCCTACATCGACAGTGCCGAGTACCAGGAACGCTTCGGCGAGGAGATGGTGCCCTTCCTGCACGGTTTCAACTACAACTCCGGCCAGCAGGGACTCCAGTTTTCCTACATGCTGCAGCTCACCCGAGGCGTCGGTGCCTCCGTCCGGGGTGATCTTCTCAAGACCCAGTCACGCCTGAATCCTGCGGTCCACGCAGAACAGCCCCTTCCGGTGGTCAGCCCCAACGCCAAGGGTGCCGTCTTCCGCAAAGTCCCCAGTGATGGCGTGACCCGGCAGGGCGTGGGAGCTGGCGAGGAAGGTCGCACCTTCCGCGTGGAAATCACCGGCTTCAGCAACTACCGCCTCCATAAGCGGAGCAACCGTGTCCGCTTCATCCCCTTCAACAAACTGCTCCAGTACCAACAGCAGATTCACCGTGAGGGCGGCCGCATCGCCAGCATCACCCCTGTGAACTGAGTCCAGCGAAAACTCAGTCACCTCTCCAACCCACCCCATCCGCAACCAGCCATGAAGGTCTCTGCAGGCACCCGCGGCACCAGCTTTGTCAACAGCCGCCAGGTCACATTCACCGTGACCGGTCTTGCCAACAATGATTATTCCCGCACCGCGGACATGATCATGAATGTTCCCTACACCCGCATGAATGAGACGATGCGCCTCGTTCAACGGATGGGAGGCAAGATCACCGGCGTTACCGTGAATGGCGGCGATCTCGCCGGTGCAGCGGCCAAAGTCGCTCCCACCCGCAAGAAGTCCGAATCCAAGCCGGACAGCTGAGCCCAGTTGCGCTGAGTCCGCCAACCTTCCCGGCGGAGCGCACGGGCCCCGACCACGCCCGTGCAGGCAGATTTCCTCAGGCCCCCGCAGTCGCGGGGGCTTTTTGCTGGCCGCCGTCCCAGGCCAGCCTGAAGCAGGTCATTCGCTTCGGGACGGCGTGGGCGAACGGACCCTGCCGGAAGCAGTGACCATTTGTAAATTGCCGTCCGATCCTGCCGGTGCAGGAGCCAACATGGCTCAGTCAAGTTGACAGGTACCTGGCTTAGCCGGGTGACAGCCAACCTGGCACACCCTTCACCCTCCCCGACTCTTCGTCGAGAACAGGAGCTCTTCAATGTTCGACGCCTTCACCAAGGTTGTAGCCCAGGCTGATGCCCGCGGCGAATTCATCAACGCTGGTCAGATCGACGCCCTCTCGGCGATGGTCGGAGA
>NZ_JBKOUC010000027.1:0-33491 GCF_046764815.1 Aphanothece stagnina RSMan2012 | reverse complement strand
CGGACGAACGGGGTCCTGTCGCACGTGTAGCCTGGCCTGTCGCAGTTAGAGATTGGGCCGACTTCTTGACGTCAACCAAGGTGACGCGAGAAGCGGATTGCGTAGGCGTCCCCACACCCTTGCCTCCGAATTTGGATTTGCGCGGAATGTAGCACTCCTGCCACCCTTGCAACGGTGTGAATTGGAAGACTTTCTGTATCGATGCATTAATGATGTTTTTGGTGTCAAATGATGCGGTTTTTATGCAGTGGAGCCGGCCGCTTTGCCGACTGGCTCACGCGCTGCCGTCAGGCCCCCCCGCCAGCGCTTCATCAGCGTCGCCTGGGTCAGGGTGGCGTCGCCCTCGACGGGGCGCTGGCTGAACTGCCCTTCGGGCCCCATGTGCCAGGCGCCGGCGTCATGGAGGTAGAGATCCAGCAGCTCCTCCAGGTGATGGCGCAGCACGGGGTCTTCCACCGGCGCCACGGCCTCGACCCGGCGGTCGAGGTTCCGGGTCATCCAGTCGGCGCTGCCGATGAAGACCTCCGGCTCACCGGCATTGCCGAACCAGAACACACGGGAGTGCTCGAGAAAGCGGCCGATCACGCTCACCACCTCGATGTGGTCGCTGATGCCGGCCATGCCCGGCCGCAGGCTGCACATGCCGCGCACCACCAGCTGAATCCTCACGCCCGCCTGTGAGGCCTCGTAGAGGAGAGCGATGATCGCCGGGTCGACCAGCGAATTCATCTTGGCGCGGATGTGACCCTCACGCCCGGCCCGGGCGTGGTCGATTTCCCGGCGAATCAGTTCTTCCATCCTGCTCCGCAGGCTGACCGGAGCAACCAGAAGGCGGCGGAAGCTCTGCTGCTTGGAGAACCCCGTCAGGTAATTGAACAGTTCCACCAGATCCGCCCCGAAATCGGGGTTGGCGGTCAACAGGCCCAGGTCGGTGTAGAGGCCGGAGGTACGGGCGTTGTAGTTACCGGTGCCGATGTGCACATAGCTGTTGAGCCTGTCCTTTTCCTTGCGCACCACCAGCAGGATCTTGGTGTGGGTCTTGAGACCGATCACGCCATACACCACGTGGACCCCGGAGCTTTCCAGTCGCTTGGCCCACTGGATGTTGTTGTCCTCGTCGAAGCGGGCCTTCAGCTCCACCAGGGCCATCACCTGTTTGCCATTCTCCGCGGCCCGGATCAGCGCGGACACCACCCCCGAATCCCTGGAGGTGCGGTAGAGGGTCATCTTGATGGCGAGCACCGAGGGATCGTCGGCGGCCTGGTTCAGGAACTCCTCCACGGAGGTGGTGAACAGGTCGTAGGGATGCTGCAGCAGCACATCCCCGCGGCGGATCACCGAGAAGATGCTCTCGAACTCCTCGGCCTTGATCGATCCGTCCTCCAGCAGGCTCTTCTGGGCACGGGCCAGGGCCGGGGCGGTGCGCCCCTTGTGGGGTTTCTCCTTCAGCTGCGGCAGGGGTACCGCCATCAGGCTCATCAGATCGTCGAGTCCGAGCGGACCATTGATCCGGTACACGTCCTGGGGCTCGACCGCGGTGCCCTCCATCAGCAGCTGCACCACCGACTCCGGCATCTCGTCGGCCACCTCCAGGCGCACGACTTCGCCGCCGCGGCGACGTTTGCGCAGCCCCTCCTCCAGGGCTTCCATCAGGTCGTCGGCCTCCAGGTCCCGCAATTCCAGGTCGGCGTCGCGGGTGACCCGGAAGAAGTAGTGCCCCTCCACGCTCATGCCGGGAAACAGCAGGGAGAGGTTGAAGGCCACCACCTGCTCCAGGGGGACGGCGGTGAACACCGGTGAAGGTTGTCGGTCGCTCAGGTCCGTGGGGATCTGCACGAAGCGCGGCAGGATTTTCTGCGGCACCTTGACGCGGGCGAACTCCTGCTGTCCCGTCTCCGGATCCCGCACCAGCGCGGCCACGTTGAGGCTCAGGTTGCTGATGAAGGGGAAGGGGTGGGAGGGGTCCACCGCCAGGGGGGTCAGCACCGGAAAGATGGCGCTGCAGAAATAGTCGTCCACCCAGGAGCGCTGGGCGTCATTGAGGTTGGCGTAGTCGATCAGCTGAAGGCCGTACTCCGCCAGGTGGCTCTTGAGGGAGTGGCGGTAGTGCTGCTGCTGCAGTTCCAGCAGGGGCCTGAGTTTCTGGCGGATTGCCTCGAGTTGTTCCTGGGGGGTGAGGCCGTCATCGCTGAGGCAGGTGACACCCGCTTCCAGCTGGGACTTGAGGGTCGCCACCCTCACCATGAAGAACTCATCGAGGTTGTTGCTGAAGATGGCGCTGAACTTGGCCTGCTCCAGCAGGGGGCGCCGCTCGTCGAGCGCCTGGGCCAGGACCCGGTAGTTGAAGTCGATCCAGCTGAGCTCCCGGTTGATGTAGAGCTCGGGCGGCACCGTGGGTGCGGGATTGGCTGTGACCATCTGGGCAACGTAGCAATCTCAGCGGGTCTTCCCCGGTGTCGTGCCCGCTTGACGGGGGGCATCGGGCAGCCCCCCGGCCACCAACAGCACCACCCCGCACATCAGACTGATGCCCAGCCAGAACGGGCTCCGGTGGCCGATGGTCTCGTAGGCCAGGCCGGCCAGGGGGGGGCCGATGAAGCCGGCCAGGCTCTGCAGACCCTGCAGGCTGCCCAGCGCGGCACCCTGGCCGGAGTCATCCAGCCGGCGGGAGACGAGCGACCGCAGGCAGGGGGTGACCAGGCCGGTGCCCAGGGCCAGGATCGCCAGGCCGCTGAACACCGACACGGTGGCGCTGCCGGGGTTGGCGCTGGCGATCAGCAGGCATCCGGCGATCACGAAGCCGAGGCCAGCCAGGCTGAGTCGCCACTCGCCGAACCGTTTGACCAGCGGACCGATCAGCCCACCCTGCACCACCGTGGCCACCACTCCGACAACGAGAAAGGCCGCGCCGGCCAGGCCGGGGCCCCAACCGAAGGCCTGCTTGAAATAGAGCACCAGCACGGCGGTGAAGCCGCTGAAGCCCAGAAAGAACAGAAAGAAGGCGCAGCACAGGCGCCGGATCCGCTCCTGGGCGAACACGCGGGCCAGTTGGCCGAAGGGGTGCAGATCCCGCTTGCGGGGCAGGGGACGGCGCGCCTCGATCGGATGGGTTTCCGGCAGCAGGGTGATCACCAGCACCAGGTTCAGGGCCGCGATGCCCACGGCGAGCAGCAGGGGCAGGGTCACACTGATCTGTCCGAGCAGGCCACCGAGGGCAGGGCCGAGGATGAAGCCCAGCCCGAAGGCCACGCCGATCAGGCCGAAGGCCTGGGCGCGCTTTTCCGGAGGTGAGATGTCCGCCAGGACGGCGCTCGCCGTCGCGGCGGTGCCGCCGCTCACCCCGTCGATCAGCCGCCCCGCGAAGAGCAGGGCCAGGGGAACGTTGCTGCCGGCGGCCCAGGGGATGGTTCGCCAGTCGGTGGCGATCGTCAGGGCGAACAGTCCCAGACCGAGCACGGAACCGGCCACGCATCCGGCGATGACCGGCTTGCGCCCATGGTGGTCGCTGAGGGCGCCGATCAGCGGTGTGAAGCTGAACTGGGCGAGGGCGTAGCTGCCTGCCAGCAGTCCCAGGGTGCGTCCGTCGTTGCTGAACCCCGCCAGCAGGAAGGGCAGCAGCGGAAAGATCAGCGACTCACCGAGGCGGTCGTTGAGCAGGGTCAGGAACGCGCACAGGAGGGTCGGTGCTCGTGAGCGCTGCAGGAAGGGCACGGCGACGTGCGGGATCTTCCTCACCCTCCCACGGCCGTTGTCCCTCGCTGCCCTTGGGCAACGGCCGAACCGCTGCTGCCCACGCCGGCTTGTGGCGGCCTTCGGGTGGGTGCAGGCTGACGGGAGTGTCCCGGCGTCCCGGTCCGCGCTCCGCCATGCCCTCCACCAGCCCGCCGTTCAGGATCCTGCTGATCAGCATCCACGGCCTGATCCGGGGGGCCAACCTGGAGCTGGGCCGGGATGCCGACACGGGCGGCCAGACCAAGTATGTGGTGGAGCTGGCCAAGGCCCTGGCGAGCTGCCCGAGGGTTGCCGGTGTCGAGCTGATCACCCGCCGGATCAGCGACCCCGCCGTGAGTGCGGACTATGCCCGTCCCGTGGAGTCTCTGGGGGAGAAGGCGCGCATCGTGCGGATCGAGGCCGGTCCTCCCGATTACCTCCGCAAGGAAGAGCTCTGGGATCACCTCGACAGTTTTGCGGACAATCTTCTGGCCTGGATGCAGCAGCAGCCCTGCTGGCCGGATGTGGTGCACACCCACTACGCCGACGCGGGCTATGTGGGCGTGAAGCTGGCCCACATGACCGGGCTGCCCCTGGTCCATACGGGCCACTCGCTCGGGCGTGACAAGGTTCGCCGCCTGATCGCTGCGGGACTGTCGCTGGATCAGATCGAGGAAAGCTACAAGATGTCTCGGCGGATTGATGCCGAAGAGGAGGTGATCACGGAGGCCTCGCTCGTGATCACAAGCACCCGCAATGAAATCGAAGACCAGTATGAACTCTACGACTGCTACAGCCCCGACAAGATGGTGATCATCCCACCGGGTACGGACCTGCAGCAGTTTCACGTTTCCGACGATCAGGAACAGGGCGATGGCACCATGTTTCGGGATAGTCTTGAGCTGTTTCTCAAAGATTCCGCCAAGCCGATGATTCTGGCCCTCTCAAGGCCAGACCTGCGCAAGAACATCGTTACGCTCTTGGAGGCTTATGGTGAATCAAAGCCGTTGCAGAAGCTCGCAAATCTTGTCATCGTTGCGGGCAACCGTGAAGACATCCGGGATCTGGATGAAGGCCCTCAGGCCGTCTTCACGGAGTTGCTCCTGGCCATCGATTCCTATGATCTTTATGGGTGTGTCGCCCTGCCCAAGCACCACACCTCCGAGGATGTGCCGCTCATCTACCGATTGGCAGCCAGATCCCGGGGCGTCTTCATCAATCCCGCTCTGACGGAACCATTCGGACTGACCCTGCTGGAAGCGGCAGCCAGCGGGCTTCCCCTGGTGGCCACCGAGAATGGCGGTCCTGTCGACATCATCGCCAACTGCCGCAATGGATTGCTGGTGGATCCCCTCAACAAGCAGGCGATGGCCCAGGCCCTGTTGTCTATCCTGGAGGACCGTGACCGCTGGACTGAATATTCGGAGAATGGCGTGAACTATGTTGCCCAGTACTATTCATGGCAGGCCCATGCCGATGCCTATCTCCGTCAGCTTGAGTTGCTTGTCCAACGCAAGACGCCGGCTTTGGGCACGTCCAGAATTCAGCGCAGCTCCGGCCGCCGTGGCAAGGCCATCTTCACAGCGATCGATAACACGCTGCTGGGCGATCGCGAAGGCCTGGATCTTCTCAGTCAGTTGATCCGCCAGCGCGGCAAGGATTGCCTGTTCGGGATCGCAACCGGCAGACGACTGGATTCGGTGCTGGCCATCATGCGTGAATATGATATTCCTGTGCCGGATATCCTGATCACAAGCCTCGGAACTGAAATTTACTATGCCCCCAACTGGCTCCCGGACCTGGCCTGGGCCAAGCACATCAACCACCTCTGGACCCCCCAGGTGCTGAGGGCCATTCTGAAGGAGCTTCCGGGGCTTCAGCCCCAGCCCAGAAAGGAACAGAGTCCATTCAAATATTCCTATCACTATGATGGCAATCTGGCGCCATCACTGGATCAGATTCGCGCCATGCTGAGGCACCAGGAACTTTCCGTGAATGCCACCCTGTCCTTTGGGCAGTTCCTCGACTTTGTCCCGGCGCGAGCCTCGAAGGGTCAGGCACTCCGGTTTGTCGCCCAGCGCTGGAATATCCCGCTGGAGAGGATTCTGGCCACCGGTGGTTCTGGAGGGGATGAGGATATGCTGCGCGGCAACACGCTGGGTGTGGTCGTGGCGAACCGACATCGGGAGGAGCTCTCCATCCTTGGAGATACGGAGCATGTCTATCTGGCTGAGCAATCCCATGCCAGAGGCATCCTTGAGGCGATCGAGCACTATGACTTCCTCAACCTCTAGCCACGTTGCCCTGGGTCCGAGCTGGGAGGGGAGAGGGCGCCATGGCTGATCCAGGCCTGGCCGCCGGGACGGCCCCAGCCCCGGAACGGCTGTTGCTCTGCACCGATCTCGACCGCACCCTGCTGCCCAATGGCCGCCAGCCGGAATCGCCTCAGGCGCGCCCCCTGTTCGCCCGGCTGGTGCAACGCCCGGAGGTGACGTTGGCCTACGTGAGTGGCCGCGATGCCGGCCTCGTGGCCGAGGCCATCCGCGATTACGCCTTGCCCACGCCGGACTGGGTGGTGGCCGATGTGGGCACCACCCTGCTCCAGGTTTCCCCCGAGGGCTGGATCTCCCATCGGGGCTGGCACCAGGCCATCGGCAGGGATTGGGGTGGGCGTACGGCCTCCGACATCCAGGATCTCCTCGCAGATCTGGATCGCCTCCACTTGCAGGAGCCGAGCAAGCAGAACACCTACAAGCTCAGCTTCTACACAGAACTCGGCTCCGACGTCTCCAGCCTCCAGGTGGAGATGCAAAGGCGATTGAATCGCCAGGGATTCCAAGCCAGCCTGATCTACAGCATTGATGAGCCAGCTCAGATTGGGTTGCTGGATGTTCTGCCGGCTTCGGCCACCAAGCTCCATGCCATCCAGTTCCTGATGCAGACCCTGAATTTTCCGATGTCCCAGACCCTGTTCGCCGGTGACAGCGGCAATGATCTGCCGGTCATGCAGAGTGAGCTGCCCTCAGTGCTGGTCGCCAATGCAGATCAGACTGTGATCGCCCAGCTGGACTGCAAGCCCGGCGAGCGCCATTCCGAGTGGAACCTCTATCTTGCCAGGGGGGGCTTCATGGGCATGAATGGCAATTACAGCGCGGGTATTCTCGAAGGATTCCTGCACTTCCATCCCCACCTGTCCACCTGGCTGGAGGCGTGCTGAGACGGGGCCGACCAGTGGCCACTCTGGCACAGCCTCCCGCTCCCCAGCAGTGGGTCCGGAGGCCAATCGACCATGATGGTCTGGGGAAAGGGTTGTAGCCCCTTCGTGCTCCATGGATTGCCGCCATGTATGAACAGGTCTCGCACTCTCTGCTGAACGCAATCCTTGACGATCTGAAGCCGGAAATTCGTCGCCAGGATCTCAGGCACTTCTACACGCGACTGGGCGCCAACTTCTACGCTATCCATTCCCTGTTTTACACCCTTTACGGGGATCGACCCGACTTCAAGCGTCAGATGCTTCGCCTGGTGGAGGCGATGGCCGAGGCCTATATCAACCGCAGGCCGGAGCTGGAAGCGCTGGATATTGCCCGTGAGAAAGATCACAACTGGTTTCTCTCTCAGCAATGGGTCGGCATGGCGCTGTACACGAACGGCTTTGCCAAGAACCTCAGAGATCTGGCTGACAAGACGGATTATTTTCAGGAACTGGGTGTCAACATGATTCATGTGATGCCGATCCTGAAGTGTCCGATCGGCAAGAGTGATGGCGGCTATGCGGTCAGCGACTTTCGGCAGATTGATGAGCGGGTAGGGGATCTCGCCGACCTGCAACATCTGGCGGCTGAGCTGCGGCGGCGGGACATCCTGTTGGTGCTCGACATCGTGATGAACCACACCTCGGACGAACATCACTGGGCCCGCCTGGCCAGCGAGGGTGATCCCGTCTATCAGGATTATTATTATATGTACGAAAGTCGTGACATTCCTGACCTATTTGAGCGCACAATGCCCGAGGTCTTCCCGGAGACTTCGCCTGGCAACTTCACCTGGAATGAGCAGGCCCAGAAATGGGTAATGACTGTCTTTCATGGCTATCAATGGGATTTGAACTACAGCAATCCTGAGGTGTTCATCGAGATGCTCGGTGTTGTGCTCTTCTGGGCTAACAATGGCGTCGATATCATGCGCCTGGATGCTGTTGCGTTTCTCTGGAAGGAGATCGGCACAGACTCTCAGAACCAGAGGAATGCCCACCTGCTGCTGCAGCTGATGAAGGATTGCTGCCAGGCAACCGCCCCTGGCGTGTTGTTCATCGCCGAGGCGATTGTAGCCCCTGTCGAGGTGATTAAGTACTTCGGCGAGGATGCCATCATCGCCAAGGAATGCGAGATTGCCTACAACGCCACCTTGATGTCGCTCCTCTGGGACGCTGTGGCGACGCAGAACGCCAGGCTGCTGTCACAAGGGTTGCAAAGTCTGCCCAATAAACTTGATCGGGCGACCTGGCTGAATTATCTCCGTTGTCATGATGACATCGGTTTCGGATTCGACGATGTGGATGTCCGTGCTGTCGGCTATGACCCTAAGGCGCACCGGCGCTTCCTGCTCGACTTCTTCTGCGGTCAGTTCGAGGACTCGCCGTCTCGCGGCCTGCCCTTCATGCAGAACGAGGCCACCGGCGATGCCCGCATCTGTGGATCGCTGGCTTCTCTGGCGGGCCTGGAAAAGGCCGTGGCGGAGGCTGATCCCAAGCAGATCGCGACGGCCATCAGCCGCATTCTCCTGCTGCACAGTGTGATTCTTTCCTTTGGAGGAATTCCTCTTCTCTACAACGGCGATGCCCTGGGCCTGCTGAATGACTATGGCTACCGGGAGGATCCCGCCAAGGCCTCCGACAACCGCTGGGTCCATCGGCCGAGCATCGATTGGCAGCATGCCGAGACGCGTCATCAGGCGGGCACCATGGAGCATCGTCTGTTTTCGTCGCTGCGGCGCATGATTGCCATCCGCAAGTCTTTGGTGGCCTTTGCCGATTTCAACAATCGGGAGTTGCTCGCCACTGGAAACGACCATCTGCTCTGCTTCCTGCGTGCCTACCCGGCCCGACCTTCGGAGCAGGTGCTGGTGGTTGCCAATTTTCATTCCACGCCGGAGCCCCTCAGTGCCGAGGCGCTGTGTCGTCGCGGGCTGGACCTGGCGGCTCCGCAGATCGACCTGTTCACCGGTCGCAGGCCCCTGCGACGGGAGGGCGACATCCTGCTGCAGAGCTATCAGTTCTACTGGCTCAAGCAGGTCTGATCCCCACAGGCCGATGACCTGCCTGAGTCAGTCCAGCCACGGCGGCGGATTTGCTCCCATGATGTCCAGCGCTCCCCAGCGCCGGCCCCGGCCCCGCAGCATGGATGGATCCCAGCTCAGTCACCTCAATGCCCGCGGGGAGGTGCGCATGGTGGAGGTGGGTGATCGCCCCCAGACCCTGCGCACGGCGGTGGCCGAGGGGGTGATCGGCCTGGGGCCGGCCTTGCTGAGGGCCGTGCTCGATGGCCGCACCCCCAAGGGGGATGTGCTGGCCGTGGCGCGGGTGGCCGCCATTCAGGCGGCCAAGCGCACCGCCGAACTCATTCCCCTCTGCCACCCGATCGCCCTCAGCGGCGTTGATGTGGCCATCACCCCCACCGAGGATGCGGCGGGCCTCAGGATCACCGTGACGGCCCGCACCACGGGCCCCACCGGCGTGGAGATGGAGGCGCTCACGGCTGTGCAGGTGGGTCTGCTCACCCTGTACGACATGGTCAAGTCGGCAGAGCCGGCCATGACGATCGGCCCGGTGCGGCTGCTGCGCAAGGAGGGGGGGCGCCATGGCCCCTGGACGCACCCTGAGGTCGCCGCGTCCGCGGCCCCGGCTTGAGCGCCATGGCCGAACCGTTTCCGCCGGAGGGCCTGCCTCTGGACCAGGCCCGGCGTCTGGTGCTCGATGGGCTGGTGCGCCGACCTGGCGTGGAGACGGTGGCGCTTGCCGCGGCGCTGGGTCGGGTGACGGCCGCTCCCGTGTCGGCCCCTGAGGCCATCCCGGGCTTCCGGGCCTCCGTCATGGATGGGTATGCCCTGGCGGGCCCGTCTCCCCCACCGCTGGGCAGCCGCTGGACCCTGGTGGGGCGGGCCGCTCCGGGAGCTCCCTGGGCGGGCCCTCTGGCGCCGGGGGAGGCCGTGCGCATCCTCACGGGGGCGCCGCTGCCGGCTGGGGCCGGCTGGGTGGTGCCCCAGGAGCTCGTCGGGCTGGAGGCCGACCAGGCCATCCGGGTGGAGAGGGCCGTGGGCACGAACCCCTGGATTCGAGCCGCCGATGAGGAAGCGGCTGCCGGCCAGGAGCTCCTGGCGGCTGGACAGCGGCTGGGGCCGGCCGATCTGGCACGGCTGGCCAGTTGCGGGGTGCCGGAGCTGGCGGTCGTCCCCCGTCCCCGGATCGGCCTGCTGATCAGCGGCGATGAGCTCACACCGGTGGGCGCGTCCCGGCGCCCCGGCGCGATCTGGGAGAGCAACGGCACCCTGTTGGAGGCCCTGCTCACCCGGCTCGGTCAGGCGGTGGCGATGAAGCGCGTGGTCCCCGACGATCCGGCGGCGCTCCGTCAGGCTCTCGAGCTCCTCGCGGAGCGGACGGATGTGGTGGTCAGCACGGGGGGGGTGTCCGTCGGGGACAGTGACTGGATCCGGCCCCTGCTCGAGGACCTGGGCAGCGTCGCCTTCTGGAAGCTCTTCCTCAAACCCGGTCGACCCTTCGCCTTCGGGACGTTGGCAGGCAAGCCTTTTTTCGGCCTGCCCGGCAATCCCGTCGCCGCGGCGATCACGGCCCTGCAGTTGCTCTGGCCTGCCCTGCAGCGGCTGGAGGGCGCGGAGCTGCAGCTGCTGCCGAGGCTGCGGGTGCGGCTGGCCACCGCGCTGTCGCGGGCCCCGGGCCGGCCGGAACTGGTGCGGGCCACGCTGGAGGTGGGACCCCAGGGAGAACTGCTGGCCAGGGTGGCGGGTCCCCAGGCCTCCTCGCGCCTTGGGTCCCTGCAGGCTGCCGACCTGCTGCTGGAGCTCCCGGCTGCCTGCGGATCCCTGGCGGCCGGAGCGGAACTCTGGGCCCAGCTGCTGCGCCTGCCCATCTTTTAGGCGATCACCTTCACCTGGACTGGCTCAGGAGGGGCGGGCGGCTCACAGCGCCGTGTTGCCCGCCAGCCAGCGGCTGTGGCCATCCAGGCCGTGCTCCCGCTTCCAGAACGGGGCGTCGTGCTTGAGCCGCTCCAGCAGGGCCTGGCAGCAGCGCTGGGCAGGACCGCGGCGGTCGGCGACCACGGCGACCAGCACGATGGCGTCTCCGGGCTCCACCAGGCCGACCCGGTGGTGCACCATCACGGCGATCACGCCGTGCTCCCCCATGAGCTCCCGCGCCTGGCTGTCGAGACACCGCTCGGTCATCCCCGGGTAGTGCTCCAGCTCCAGGCCCGTCAGGGGTTCCCCGTGGCCGCCGCGGCCGCGGGCCCGGCCCACGAAACTGGCCTCCGCCGCGGCCGGGCCACCGGATTGCCGCGCCAGCAGCTCATGCCAGCTCTGCAGCAGCGCCAGCGGTTCGAAACGCGCCGGGTGGAGGGCGATCAGCGGCTCCATGCTCAGCCGCCGCTGATCGGAGGGAGAAAGGCCAGCTCGTCGCCAGGGCGCAGGGGCTGATCGGCGGACGCGAAGCGCTGGTTGATGGCGATCCGGATTCCGGTGGCTCCGGGCTGGCAGGCCTCCAGGCCGAGCTCCGTCCAGATCCGGGCCGGGGTCGTCCCAGGCTCCAGCGGCAGGCGGATGAGGCGCTCCCCCCAGCCGGCCCGCTCCCGCAGCGAGGCGAAGAGCAGCACGCGCAGATCACCACCGCCGGGTCCCATCGGCTCGTTCGAACAGGCGACTCCTCCTAGACCAGGATGGTCGTTTGGAGCGGTTCCGGTGGGTCTCGCCATCGCCCTGCTGACGGTGTCCGACACCCGCACCCTGGCGGACGACCGTTCCGGAGCAGCCCTGCTGGCGCGCCTCGAGGCCGACGGCCATCGACTCGTCGCCCGGCAGCTGGTGCCGGACGACCGCTACCGGATCCGGGCCGTGGTGAGCGGCTGGATCGCCGATCCCGACGTTCAGGTGGTGCTGAGTTCCGGTGGCACGGGCCTCACCGGACGGGACGGCACACCGGAAGCTGTCGCCCCCCTCCTCGACAAGACCATCGACGGGTTCGGCGAGCTCTTCCGGGTGCTGTCGTTTGAGACGATCGGCACCAGTGCACTCCAGAGCCGTTGTCTCGCCGGGGTGGCGAACGGCACGGTGGTGTTCGTGCTGCCGGGTTCCCTCGATGCGGTGGAAACGGCCTGGGATCGGCTCATCCACGCCCAGCTGAGCGACGCCACCCGTCCCTGCAATCTGGTGCAGCTGCTGCCGCGTCTCCTGGAGGTCGCGGACTGAGGTGGGTTCGGGGTGTGAGCGGCTGTGCAACGTCCCGTCCGGGGATCTAGCTCGGAGGGACATTCTTGGACAGACTGCGGGTGCGGCAGTGGTCCAAGCTGCGGAGCCCACGATCCGACCTGCCAGCCCTTTTCACTCCGTGCCGCTCCTGCCTGCGCCATGACCAGCGATCCCACCGACCTCAAGGTCCAGAGACTCCGGGAGGTTGGCATCTTCTCCGCGACACCCGAGGATTTGCTGCGCCAGTTGGCCGATGCCCTCGCGGAGGTGGAGCTCGCCCCCGGCGAGCCGCTGTTCGCGAAGGACGATCTGGGCACCTGCATGTACGTGGTCGTCTCCGGCCTCGTCCGGGTTCATCTCCACGATCAGACCGTGGCGGAGCTGGGCCCCGGGGAGATCGTCGGTGAGCTGGCCGCCCTGGATCCTGAGCCGCGCTCCGCCTCCGTGAGCGCCCTGGAGCCCACCTGCCTCTACCAGATCGAGCAGGCCACGCTCGAGGACCTGATGGAGGTGCACCCCAAGATCATGAAGGCCGTGATCGCGTCGCTGGCCCATCGCCTGCGCGCCACCACGGCCCCCTATGGCCAGTCCTGAGGCCCCGGCGGCCTGGGCCTGCCCCCGCGGCCTACCCGCCCAGGTAGGCCATCTCGGCGTGGGGCGCCCTGCCGACGGCTCCGCTCCGGTTCCGCTCCTCGCTGTAGCGATCGTCGCGATGTCGCCACAGATCAGCCAGGGCCTGCCTCAGTCCGGCGGCATCGCCGTGGGGGCGTAGCCAGGGCCGGAGATCGGTTCCCTGGGCAGCGAACAGACAGGTGTACGCCACCCCATCGGCGGTGACGCGCAGGCGGTTGCAGTCGCCGCAGAAGGGGGCAGTGATCGAGGCCACCACGGCCAGATGCAGGCCATCGGGGCGATCGCGGTAGCGCCAGCGGCTGGCGGTGCCGTGCATGGGGCGGCCGGCCGGCTCCAGGGGCCACCGGCTCTGGATCAGCTCCAGCATCGCGGCGGCCGGCATCACTTGCTTGGCGTTCCAGCCGTTGCGGTTGCCCACATCCATGAATTCGATCAGGCGCAGCTCCACGCCGAGGCGCCGGGCCAGGGCGGCGAGGGGCAGCACCTGGTCGGCATTGCGGTGACGGGCGATCACCGCATTGAGCTTCAGCTCACCCCGGGCCGGGTCGAAGCCTGCCGCGTGGGCGTTCTCGATGGCGTCCAGCACCCTGGCCAGCAACCGCTCTCCCTGGCGAGCGCTGTCGCTGCCGCCTTCGAGGCCGGCCATGCGGGCCACGCTGGCGCCATCGGCGCCATCCAGGCTGAGGGTGATCCGATCCAGGCCAGCCTGCCGCAGCGCCCGGGCCCGCTCGGCGCTGAGCAGCACCCCATTGGTGGTGAGGGCGATCTCCTCCAGACCGCCGTCCGCACCGGGGCCGCGGTCCCGCAGCGGACGCAGCCGGTCGATCAGCGCTTCGACGTCCCGGTGCAGCAGGGGTTCCCCCCCCGTGAGCCGCAGGCGGGTGAAGCCGAGGCTGGCGGCCGTGGCGACCAGCTGGTGACGTTCAGCAAGGCTCAGCAGGCCGGGAGGATCGTGGTCATCGGGGCAGCAATAGGGGCAAGCCAGGTTGCAGCGGGCCGTCAGGGAGAGCCGCAGCACCCCGGGGCGACGCCCATGGCGATCCAGCAGAGCACCAGCAGCAGGGGACACGGCGGATGGGCTTGGGCAGGACACCGCGATCAGCCTGGCGTAGGCGCGGCCCAATCCGCCGGATGGTTGCAGTTGCGCAGGGCGCCAGCAGGCAACCGCACGCTGGACACGGCTTGCTGGGCCAGCCAGCCCTCCATGCTGCGGTGGCCTGCGGCCAGCCAGCGCTGCAGGGATCGCCGCAGCACGGCCGAGGCTGGATAGACCCCCAGCAGGTACTGCTGCCGCACGCCGTCATCGGCCACGTGAACCCTCTCCAATGCCAGCCGGGCGCTGTCCCGCAGGACCTCCAGGCTGCGTTCATCCAGCCACGGCATGTCCACCGGGCAGAGCAGCAACCGTTCACCGCCATGCAGGGCCATCAGATGGGCGAGGGAATGCAGCGGACCCTGGCCAGACTCGGGCTCACTGGTCGTCACCACGGGAACCCCAAGGGAAGGTTGAAGCCTGTGGGCGAGACGCCGATGGTTTGGGTGGCCGCTGCAGAGAGTGATCGGCTCCCCCAGGGCGGCCAGCCGTTGCAGAGTCCGACTGAGCCAAGTGCCTCCGTCCGGGTGGGGGAGCAGGGCCTTATCGGTGCCCATGCGGCGACTGGAGCCGCCAGTGAGCAGGCAACAGCGCAGGGGCGGGGGATCGGCGATTGTCAGGGCTTGGGAATTCGGTAGCTTCAACGACAAAGGAGCGGAATGCCGGCTGTTGCAATGGATAAGCGGTTGGCATTTTGCGCCGTATCAAGATCTGACTCAGCCTTTTGAAGTCTGATCACAGTACTCAACTCTAATGCTCGGCGAACTCTGGTCGCTCCAAGGGAGATACAAAACTCTCCACCTCACTTGGTTTGCTTTCTTCCTCACATTTGTTGTCTGGTTCAACCTCGCCCCACTGGCGACGACCATCAAGGCTGACTTCGGCCTTTCCGTTCCCCAGATTCGCACCCTGGCGATCTGCAACGTGGCGCTCACCGTTCCTGCGCGCATCCTGATCGGGATGCTGCTCGACAAGTTCGGGCCACGGATCACGTATTCGACACTGCTCGTCTTCTCGGCGATACCCTGCCTTCTCTTCGCCGCTGCACAAGACTTCAGTCAGTTGGTGGTGGCACGCCTGATGCTCTCGATCGTGGGGGCTGGATTCGTGATTGGCATCCGCATGGTGGCGGAATGGTTTCCCCCCAAGGAGATCGGTCTGGCCGAGGGTATCTACGGCGGTTGGGGGAATTTCGGTTCCGCCTTCTCGGCGCTCACCCTCGTCATCGTGGCGGGTTGGCTTTCCTTCAGTGGGGGCTTTGAGGTGGATGGCGTGATCCTCAACTGGCGCGGGGCCATTGCTCTGACGGGCATCATTGCGGGTGTTTACGGGTTCATTTATTTCTTCAGCGTCACCGATACGCCTCCCGGCAAGACCTACCAGCGGCCGGCCAAGACCGCTGGCCTCGAAGTGACGTCGATGAAGGACTTCTGGGGGCTGATTGGCATGAATGTGCCCTTCGCGGCCATTCTTGCGGTTCTGGCCTGGCGCCTTCAGAAGGTGAAGTTCCTCACGGGCAGTGGCTACACCATTGCGCTCTTGCTCGTCCTGGCGTTCTTCGTGTTCCAGACCTGGGGCATCATTCGCACCAACAAGGATCTCCTCACCGGTCGCAAGACCTATCCCAAGGAGGACCGCTACGAGTTCAAGCAGGTGGCCATTTTGGAGCTCACCTACATCGTGAATTTCGGCTCCGAGCTGGCCGTGGTCTCCATGTTGCCCACCTTCTTCGAGACCACCTTTGAGTTGCCGAAGGCCACTGCGGGCATCCTGGCCTCCGCTTTCGCCTTCGTGAACCTGGTGGCCCGCCCGGGTGGAGGACTCCTCTCGGACAAGCTCGGCTCCCGCAAGTCCACCATGGGCTTCCTCACCGTTGGCCTGGGAATCGGCTACCTGGTAATGAGCATGATCAAGCCCGGCACCTTCACCGGTACCGCGGGGATTGCCCTCGCCCTGGTGCTCACCATGGCCTGCTCCTTCTTCGTGCAGGCTGGCGAAGGATCCACCTTTGCGATGGTGCCGCTGGTGAAGCGTCGCGTGACCGGCCAGATCGCCGGCATGGTCGGTGCCTACGGCAACGTCGGTGCCGTGGCCTACCTCACCATCTACAGCCTTCTGCCCCTCTGGATGTCAGGGGCGTCGGATGCCGAGCCAACCCCCGCGGTGATCGCGGCCTCCAACAGTGCCTTCTTCCAGGTGCTGGGTGTGGCGGGTCTGGTCGTCGGATTCATGTGTTATTTCTTCCTCAAGGAGCCGAAAGGATCCTTCGCTGAAGAGCACGAAGGGGAATCCCCCGCGGCCCCGCTGCCAACGGTCTGAAATCCCGGCAGGCCCCAGGCCTGCCTTTCAGTTTTTCCCTTCCATGGCTGCGTCCCCGTCCGGTTCCACCCACTCCCAATGCCCCTACTGCGGGGTGGGTTGTGGGCTGGAGCTCATGCCGCCGGCGGTCAAGAACCAGCCCACCCGACGGGATGCCCAGGGTCTTCCCATCTGGGGAGCCCGGGGGGACCGCAGCCATCCCTCCAGCCTGGGCCAGGTGTGCATCAAGGGGGCCACGGTCTGCGAGACCCTCGCCGGCGGACGGTTGGCCACCCCCCTGGCCCGCCGTTCCCTCGATGAGCCCTTCCAGCCGATCAGCTGGGACGAGGCGCTCGACCGCATCGTCGACCGGATGCGCACCAGCCTGCAGGCCCGGGGGCCCCAGGCCCTCGCGATGTACGGCTCGGGTCAGTTCCACACCGAGGACTACTACGTCGCCCAGAAGCTGTTCAAGGGCGCGCTGGGCACCAACAATTTCGACGCGAACTCCCGGCTCTGCATGAGCTCGGCCGTCGCCGGCTACACCCGCAGCCTCGGCTCCGATGGTCCGCCGTGCTGCTACGAGGATCTCGACCACTGCAGCGTGGCGTTCCTGATCGGCACCAACACCGCCGAGTGCCATCCCGTGCTGTTCCAGCGGCTGCTCAAACGCAAGCGGCGGCAGTCGGACAGCCTGACGATCGTGGTCGTCGATCCCCGTGAAACCGCCACCAGCGACGCGGCGGACCTCCACCTGGCCATTCGCCCCGGGACGGACCTCGTGCTGCTGCATGGGGTGGCCCACCTGCTGCTCCGCCAGACCGCCATCGATTTCGAGTTCATCGAGGGTGAGACCGAGGGATTTGCGGCCTATGCCGAGCTGGTCCAGGCCTGGACCCCCGACCGGGTCAGCCGGATCTGCGGCATCCCTGAATCCAGCCTGGGGCAACTGGCCGCGCTCTGGGGGCAGAGCGCCAGCGTGCTCAGCCTCTGGTCGATGGGTGTCAACCAGAGCGTGGAGGGCACCGCCACGGTGGCGGGACTGATCAACCTCCACCTGCTCACCGGTCAGATCGGGAAAGTGGGAGCCGGGCCGTTCTCCCTGACGGGACAGCCCAACGCCATGGGGGGGCGGGAAGCGGGGGGACTGGCCCACCTCTTGCCGGGCTACCGCACTGTCACTAATGCAACGCACCGCGCCACCGTGGAGGCGGCGTGGGGGTTCGCCCCGGGGGCCATCGATGCCCGCCCCGGCCTGGCGGCCTGGCAACAGGTGGAGGCGATGGAGGCCGGCGAGCTCGACCTCTGGTGGGTGGCCGCCACCAATCCCCTGGTGAGCATGCCCAACCTGGAACGGGTCAAGGCGGCAATGCGGCACTGCCCCCTGGTGGTGGTGAGCGACGCCTATGCCAACACCGAGACGGCCCAGTACGCCCACCTGCTGCTTCCCGCCGCCCAGTGGAGCGAGAAGGCTGGGGTGATGGTGAATTCAGAGCGCCGGGTCACCCTCTGCCCGGCATTCCGGCAGCCTCCGGCCCAGGCCCGCCCCGACTGGGAGGTGTTCGCCGAGGTGGGCCGTCGGCTCGGATTCGTGGATCAGTTCGGCTATGCCTCCGCCGCCGAGGTCTACGCCGAGTTCTGCCAGCTCACGGCCGGTCGGCTCTGCGACCACTCCGGGCTCAGCCATGGGCTGCTGGAGGCCGAGGGGCCGCAGCAGTGGCCCTTTCCAGCCGGCAGCGCGCCCACCACGGCGTCGAAGCGTCTCTACACCGATTTCCGCTTCGCCACCCCGAGTGGGCGGGGCCGGTTCATCGCCGAACACCCCCTCGGCCTGGCCGAGCCTCCCTGTGAGGCCTACCCCCTGGTGCTCACGGTTGGTCGCTATCTGGGGCAGTGGCACACCATGACCCGCACCGGTCGGGTGGCCCGGCTGAACGCCATGCATCCCGAGCCCCTGCTGGAGATCCACCCGGAGGATGCCTACCCCCTGGGACTGGAGTCGGGTGACCAGGCCGCCATCACCTCCCGACGCGCCACCCTCAGCGCGCGGGTGGATGTGACCGAGCGCATCCGACCCGGCACCGTCTTTCTGCCCATGCACTGGGGTTTCCTGCAGGATCCGCCCTGTGAGGCCAACGCCCTGCTGCACGAGCAGGCCTGCCCGATCTCGAAGCAGCCCGAGCTCAAGGCCACGGCCGTCTCCGTGGCGGCCGTTCCCCATGGCCTCCCGATGGCCGGCGGCCAACGGCTCAGCGCCAAGGTTCAGGGCAGCATCTCGACCAGCGCAGCCTCCAGGTTGTGATGGTCATGGCCGGGGCGGGCCAGCTTGCAGAGGGCGAACCGCTCGAGTTCCGAGAGGCTGGTCCACTGGCCTGGCAGCTGCGGGTGGCCCAGGGAGGCGGCTGAGTCACACAGCTCCGCGGGTGGGGAGCCCGCGTGTTGCCACGGGGCTGCGGTGGGAATGGCCATGGGTCTCACGCCACCGTCGGCCATGCCGGAGGTCCGTTCCCGCAGGAACGTGGCCATGGCCTCCAGGGCCGCGGGGCTGTCATCCCACAGCACCAGCTGCTGCCGTTCTGGTTCGGTGAGGGCGAGCCAGTGGTTGAGGCGGAGCTTGGTGCCGGCCAGATCCAGCTTGCGCCGCAGGCAGAGGGGGATGCAGCGCCAGCTGCCCACGAAATCCCGCTCGAAGGCGAAGCAGTGCGAGGCCTGGTGGGTTCCTTCAGGGAGCATCGTGTCGCCAGGCGATCAGTGCACGCAGCTGACGCAGCGCTGACCCGTCCTGCAGGAGTTCGTGGGTCCGCTCCAGCCCCGCGCTCAGGGTCTCGCAGATCCCGCCGAGCCAGAGGTAGGCGGCGGCGTTCCATTGCAGGGCGGCCGCCAGCTCCCCTTGTCCACCGAGGGCAGCCAGGGCCTGCTGGCGCCAGCTGTCCAGGTCGGTCCAGAGGGCGTCCGGGCCGTAACAGCCGTGGTCGCGGGGGTGGAGGATCAGCCGCTCACCCTGCCCGCCATGGGCCCGCGCGGTGATGCAGGCCCTGCTGATCGGCAGATCGGTGCTGCCTTCCAACCCCTTCACCGTGACCACATCCGTCTCGCCGCTCAGCTCCAGGGCCCTCCAGGCACGGCTTTCGGTGGGCGGGTGCACGAACCCGCTCACCAGCAGGTGCGGGCCTCGGTGCGCGGTCCAGAGAAGCTCCAGGCTGGCGACCGGGGGCCTCTTGCCGAGATCGTCCCGGATGGGGGTGAGCCGTTCCGCCAGCGGGAAGTGGTCCGGCTGGTGCACGAGCGCCAGACGGTGGAGGCTGAGCCCCTGCTGCACGGTCGCCAGGGAAAGGTTCTGAAGATCCAGGCCGAGGGCGTGGAAGAGCTCCATCGCCGTGACGCCGTACTTCACCGGCATGCGGGCCCCACCATGCAGCACCACCGGCAGCCCCGCGGCAGCCAGAACGAGGGAGGTCAGGGGGTAGAGGGGGGCGGTGCGGGTCCGGCCGTCGAAGGGCATGCCGAAGCAGATGGCCGCCCGTTCCGTGTGCAGGGCCGGGCCCAGATCCCGGTACACATCCAGCATGCCCGAGAGCTCCTGCGGCTCCGGTCGCCGGATGCGGTGGGCGATCAGGAAGGCGCCGATCTGGGCGGGGCTGGCCTCCTCCTGCAGCATCAGCATGAGGGCGTCCCGGGCCTCCTCCCGGCTCAGGCCCCGGCCGGTGTGTTCACCGCTGCCGATCTTCTGGAGATAACGCTTGAAGCGCTCCCGCCCCGATGGGGAGGGAGCGCCTGGCTGGGTCGGTGGTTTCCGAAGTCCGCTGCCTTCGGATGACGAGCTGAGGGAGGCGATGCTGGCTGGAGTTGGGGTGGCAGGCATCGCCATCAAGGGTGGGGTGGAACGCCTGCAGCTGGAAAACGTGACCTCATTGTCCACGGACTGGGCGCTTCGGGACTCCCATTCGCTACCGACTGGGACCGTCGTGGACAGGCAAGCGACAAAGAAGTATCAACGGATACGAAAAACATCCTTAAGGTGTCAGCGCCCGCTTGGTTCGTGTCGGTTCGGTACCAACCACTGCATCGGAGGGGCCCCTCGGCTCATCAAAGTCGCTGCCCCATCCACTGTTTCCATGCAGTTCGCTGCCTCACTCGGGCTTTTGCTTGGGGTTCTCCACGGCCTCTGGTCGGTCGATCTGCACGCCTCCAGGGCCGGATCGGTCCCCGCGGGCTTCGCCACGACCGTCTTTGGGGATGAAGCGGGCTTCCGATAATCGAGGTGGTTCCTGATCTGGAAGGTTTGCCATGGCCACTCCGCTGCACACCACCCGCGCCGAAGCCTCTCCCCTCGGCGTCGCCCTGGCGTTCCTCGGCATGTTCGTCGTCGGCTCCCTCGGGGTCCAGCTGCTGTCGACCCTCCCCCGCGACGCCGGCCAGGCTTCCGCCACGGCCCAGTCCGCCAGCGCCCAGCCCGCCCCTGTCGTTGCCCACCAGGCCACCCTCTGGAGCAGCCTCGGCGAGCGCTGAACTCCCAGCTTCTGCTGACCTCCGGGTTCAGCCCTCCGCACATCGCTTGTTTTGGCCCCCTTCGCGCCACCTGTCGCGGCGCCAGGGGGCTTTTGTGTGCTGTCGCCCACCGATGGGTCCCGGTTCCGGCGGATCCGTAACGGTCACGACACAAGGTCCCAGCCCCGGCCAGCAAACTTGATTTGAGCCGTGACCCACGGTCTCCAGCAACGCGTGGTGCGCTGCTGCGCTCATTTCCAAGGCGACGCATCCCTCATCGGCGTTCGCCGGCCGCTCCCACCCAGATTTCCGCACGGGTTTGCCGGTGAATGGCGACACCAGGGTCATGACCACGAACACTGCGTCCTTCAGGCGCGCCGCCGGGCGCGTCCTTCCCTGTTCCCATGAGTTCCTCTCCTGTCTCCGGCGATTCCGCTCCCGCCCTCAGCAAGCTTGAGCTGGCGAAGGCCGAGCTGTGTGGTCTGGATCTGCGTCCCCGTCTCGCCGAGCTGGCCCAGGAGGGTTGGGAGTCCCTCGATGAGGCGACCCTCACCGTCCGGCTCAAATGGCTGGGCATCTTTTTCCGCCCGGTGACCCCGGGCCGCTTCATGCTCCGGCTCCGGCTGGCCAATGGCGTCGTCCAGGCCGACCAGCTGGAGCTGCTGGCGGAGACCGTGGACCGCTGCGGTGAACACGGCAGTGCCGACATCACCACCCGTCAGAACATCCAGCTGCGGGGACTGTTGTTCGAGGACATGCCTCCCCTGCTGGAAGCGATGGACCGCCTCGGTCTCACCAGTCGCCAGTCCGGCCACGACAACCCCCGCAACATCACCGGCAACCCCCTCGCCGGGATCGATCCCGAGGAGATTGTGGACACCCGGCCGCTGGTGCAGGCGATTCAGGCCCGTCTCTTCCAACCGGATGGCCCCCGGAACCTGCCCCGCAAGTTCAACGTGGCCGTGGGGGGAGCCCCGGACAGCTTCCTGCTGCACAACGACCTGGCCTTCCTGCCCGCCACGCACGAGGGACGCCTGGGCTTCACGGTGATGGTGGGGGGCTTCTTCTCGGCCCAGCGCAACGAGCTGGCCATCCCCCTGGGCGTCTGGCTGGAGGGCGATCAGCTGCCGGACTTCACCCTGGCGGTGCTCCACCATTTCGAGCAATGCGGCAACCGCGCGGCCCGCAACAAGAGCCGTCTGATGTACCTCATCGACGCCCTCGGCATGGAGGCCTACCGGGCTGCGGTGGTGGCGGCCTATGGGGCCCTGGCGGGCGGTGATGCCGCCTCGCGCCTCGCCACCCACGACGGCACCCACCTGGTGAACCGGGCTCCCCGCGACGGCCTCGGATGGAACCCCCAGCGCCAGGACGGTCTCGCCTGGATGGGCCTGCATGTCCCCATGGGCCGGCTGGATGCCGAAACGATGCTGGAGCTGGCCCGCCTGGCCCGCACTTACGGCAGCGGGGAGCTGCGCCTCACCGAGGCCCAGAACGTCCTGATCCCCAACGTGCCCCTGGAGCGCGAGAGCGCCCTGAGGGCCGAACCGCTGCTGCAGCGCTTCCGACCGGAACCCAGTGCGCTTCAGGCGGAAGCCGTGAGCTGCACGGGCAATGCCTACTGCAGCTTTGCGTTGATCCCCACCAAGGGCACCGCCCAGGCCCTGGTGGAGGAGCTGGAGCGCCGGGTTGAACTCCCCCATGCGGTGCGGACCCACTGGACCGGCTGCCCGAACGCCTGCGGGCAGCCCTACATGGGCCAGATCGGCCTGATGGGGGCCAAGGCCCGCAAGGACGGCGAGATGGTGGAGGCCGCCAAGATCTTCCTGGGCGGCTCCATGGGAGCCGATCCCAAGCTGGCCGAGCTTCACGACAAGGGCGTGCCCCTCAGCGAGCTGCCCGACGTGATGGAGCAGCTGCTGGTCGAGCGCTTCGGTGCGCGGCGGAAGGCCGCCCAGCCCTGAACCCCCGGGTCCTCAGCCAGGCCGGTGCTTGCCAGGAAGTGCGCCGTTCGCTCGCCTGGGTCTCGCTCCAGGCCCGGTCGAGCGCCAGCAGGGCACCCCGGTCTTCCGTGTCCACGCCGGCATACAGCAGGTGGGTGACCCGGTCGGGATCCAGGCCGAGCTGGCCGACCTCCTTCCAGAGCGCCTCGGTCCGATGCGGGTCCGCTGCCTGGAACTGGGCCTTGGCCAGTTGGCCGACCAGGGAAACCAGGATCTGCTGCTCCCGGAGGGCGTCCAGGTCCGGGCGGGGGGACGGCCGGTTGGGCAGGCGGCTGGCTGTGCTGACGGGACCTCGCATCACTGTCCTTGACGACTTGACCCCTTGCTAAAGCTGCTGCCCATGGGACGCGCGTTTTCCTCATCAAACGTATCCGTCGCGACCGTTTTGCCCCCTGGTGCCCCCTCCGTTCAGACACCGGCGGTGCCATCGTTGGAGCCCGGCCGGGTTGGGGGAGGTGTGCCTCTGGAGCCGACGTCCCTGCCCGAGACCGGCACCGTGGAGCGCTGGCCTTGGCTGCAGCAGCTCCGCCGCAGCCGGGATGTTCCGCTCGAGCCCTGGCTCGAGGCGATCGAGACCGGCCGGATCCGTCTCGAGCAGGATCTTCTGGCCGCCCTGGCGGAGCGGCTGACGGTTCCGGCGGTGCGGCGCCTGCTGCGCTGCTGGCTGGCCAACGAGAAGGCCGAACCCGCCCTGCTTGCGGTGCTGGGCCGCTTTCGCGATCCGGACTGCGCTGGCCAGATCCGCCAGGCCCTGCAGGGGGCAGGCCCGGAGCGCATGGCCCTGCTGCTGCCGTTGCTGGGGTACCAGCGCGATCCCGCCGATTTTGCGCTGCTCCGCGGCTCGGTGCTGGCTCCCCAGCCTTCCCCCACCCGCAGGGCCGCCCTCGAGGGCCTGGCTGTGGGGCTGCCCGCCTGGCCCCCGCAGGCCCTGCGGGATCTGCTGCGGCAGCTCGCCTTCGATCTTGACACCCGGCTGGCCGGGACCGCGGTGGATCTGCTCGCCCGCTTGCCCCAGCCCCGGCTGGCCCTGGCGAGGTTGGCCCCCGAGCGGCTGGATCCCGGGCTCGACCAGCGCCGTCGCCGCCGCCTGGCTGCCATCCCCGCCCATCCCCTGGTGCTCGTGGTGCACGGGCGTGGCGGCGGGTTGATCCCGGCGGAGGTCCGTGCCCTGGCTGGGGAGCTGGAGCGTCGCCGCCGCTCCCCGGTGGTGCTCCAGGCTCTCACCGCCCAGGGCCCGGAGACGGATCCGCTTCAGACCCGCCAGGCCGCCCCGGGGGAGCCGGTCACCCTGGTTCCGCTGCTCCTCCTGCCCGGTGGTCACGTCTGCCGGGATCTGCCGTTGGTGAAGGCCCACTGGCGTGCCAGCGGGCCTGTCCATCACCTCCCGTTCCTCGGCTCCTGGCCTGCCTGGCAGCAGGCGTTGCGCCGCGAACTGGTGGCCCTGCGGGGCCCGGTCACGTTGCTCCACCACCCCTTGAACGGGCCCCTTGCCGCGCGCTACCTCCGCCATCTGGAGCAGGTCTGCAACGCCACCTGCCTGGCCACTCCATACAGTGCGGCGGATTCCGGTGAGCTCTCGTCGGTGCTCGCAGACCCCGCTCAGCGTCCTGTCCTCCCCCTGGTCCTGGCGTCCAACCGCCTCACCGAGGGCCTGCCGGCCTGGTGCGGCACTCCCCTCCTCCAGCGTGCGGGGCTGCGGGACGCCCTGCTCGAGATGCTCGCCGCCCTGCCATGAGTTCCGACTCCACGGGAGGCATGGTCCTGCCCTACGGCACGGTGTACCTGGTGGGGGCCGGGCCTGGCGATCCTGAACTGCTCACCCTGAAGGCCCATCGCCTGCTGTCCCGGTGTGACGCCCTCGTCCATGACGCGCTGGTGCCGAAGGCCCTGCTGGACCTGGTCCCGGACCACTGCGAACGGCATTTCGTGGGCAAGCGCCGGGGGCATCATTCGGTCCCCCAGCCCAGCACCAATGCGGTGCTGGTGGAGCTGGCCACGCGCCACCGCACGGTCGTGCGGCTTAAGGGTGGTGATCCGTTTCTTTTCGGCCGCGGCGGTGAGGAGGCCGCCCACCTGGCGGCGCGGGGCATTCCCGTCGAGGTGGTTCCCGGTGTGACGTCCGGCATCGCCGCGCCGGCCTACGCCGGCATCCCGGTCACCCATCGCCGCGCCGGCTCGAGCGTGACCTTCGTGACGGGCCATGAGGAGGTCGACAAGCGCCGGCCCGGGGTGGATTGGCAGGGTCTGGCCCGTTCCAGCGACGGTCTGGTGATCTACATGGGCCTGCACAACCTGGAGAGGATCTGCATGGAGCTGATGGCCGGAGGCCTGGACCCGGCCACCCCGGCGGCGGTGATCCAGCAGGGCACCGTGCTCGGCCAGCGCACGCTGGTGGCACCCCTGGGAGTCCTGGCGGAGCGGGTGGCGGAGGAGGGCCTGGCCTCGCCCTCCATTGTCGTGGTGGGGCGTGTGGTGGCGGAGCGGGTCGAAGCCTGTGCTCCAGCGCCAGCCGATGCCGAGATGCCGATCCCGTTCGACGTGGGAGACGGGATCGCCCGGATTCCGTAGCCAGCAACACCCGCCTTCTGGTGATCCCCTGATGAAGTTGGAGTTCCCTCCCCCAACTTCTGCGCAGCGTGCCCGACCCACGATCCATTCCCCGCTCCCGACGCGTGAACAGGTCCTGGGGCGCCCGCCCGCCCGCGGCGTCTTCGGCGGCCCGTCGTCGGGCACCGGCCGGTGTGTCATCCCCTTCCAGCGGGAGTCAGTTCGAGCGTGACCTGATGGCCATGCGGCAGGTGTGGGACCTCCTTCGAACCGGTGCCGTGCGCATGTGGGGTGAGATCGGGCGCACCACCTGATTGGCCTTGCCCACCACCATCGGACTGATTCCCTGGTTCGTAACACGAGCTACAGGCAGCCTGACAATTCACTGGCTTAATAGCTATCGGGCTGGATCAGGCTCAGGCCGCAATCCTTCCCGCTGCGCATCTCAGGATGATCGGCCCTGGGCACATCTCTTGTGGTTCCGTTTCTCGGTTCCCGAAGCCCCCGATCTCTCCACTCCCACCCATCTCGGGCACGTTTCACCATCCTGCTGGATCGGTGGTGTGCTGGCCTGTCCGCGAATGCCTGTTCGCATGGAATCGGCTTTCCCCGATTCCATCCCGACGTCGTCTTCCTGGCTCCCTGAGCTCAGGCTGAGTCGTCCCCCATCCCTATTTCCATATCTCCATGGCAGATCCTGCTTCTCAGATGGATTACGTCTTACCCAATGAGCTCGTTGACGGCATGATTGCCGCCGGCGGCAAGAAATCCACCGTCAGCGTCAGGAATCTGCTGATCCGGGGTTTCTACTCGGGTTCCGTGCTCGGACTGGCCCTGTGTCTGGCCCTGACGATCATGCACCAGACCGGCATCCCCTGGATCGGCTCGCTGATCTTCCCCTTTGGATTTGCCAGCATCATCCTGTTCGGCATGGAGCTGGTCACGGGGAACTTCGCCCTCCTGCCCATGGCGGTCTGGGCGGGCAAGACGACCTGGAGCAAAACCATCCGCAACTGGATCTGGGTCTGGATCGGGAACTTCCTGGGCACCGGCCTGGTGGGCATCCTCTTTGCCATGAGCCTCACCAGCGGCGGCACCGCGGATCTGGCGGCGGGTTCGGGCGACTGGGTTGGCGTGGCCAACAAGATCATCGGCCTGAACAAGGCCAACGTGATCGTCAAGTACCAGTCCCTGGGAGCGCTGGGCTTCTTTCTTGCCTTCCTGCGGGGCCTGATCGCCAACTGGTTGGTGTGCCTGGGCGTGACCCTGGCTCTGGTCAGCAAGAGTGTGCCCGGAAAGATCCTCGCCTGCTGGTTGCCGATCACGGCGTTCCAGGCGCTGGGCATGGAGCACATCGTCGTGAACATGTTCCTCCACACCACAGGCCCCCTGCTCGGCTCCGGGGTCAGCTTCGGTCAGATCGCCTTCTGGAACTATCTGCCGGTGACCCTCGGCAACATCGTTGGCGGCATGGTCTTCATCGGCATGCTCTTCTACAGCACCCACCGCACATCGGTGGATAACGTGCTGCCCCGTGTGCACGATGAGAAGCTGGAGCGGGAGCTCGCCGCCGAGCTGGGTGCCCGCTGATCTGCCCTACCCTCAGCAGACAGTCTGAGGCTGGATCGCCTGAATCCCCGGCCCGTAGCCGGGGATTTTTTCATGGAGCTTCGCCGTGTTCGCTCCCTGCCAGATCCCGGCTGAGCAGCCAACAGAAAGCCCGCCGGAAGGCGGGCGGAAGGCACAAGTTGAGGTTGGGGATGATCCGACCCGACCTCGCCCCTGGGGGCTCATGAGAGGCTCACCACTTCTTGTAGGGGAGAAACTTTCCGCACATGGTCACCTTCACGCGCGCACCAGCGGGATCCTCGACTTTGTCGACATCCAGGGTGAAGTCGATCGCGCTCATGATGCCATCGCCAAACTTCTCCTGAATCACATCCTTCAAGGGCATTCCATACACTTGCATGATCTCGTAAAACCGATAGATCAGCGGGTCTGTCGGGATCACAGGATCCAGCGACCCCTTGGTCGGGTAGGCCTGCAGAGCTTCCATGGTGGCGCTGTCGAGATCGAGGATTTCCCCCAGCTTGGCGGCTTCTTCGGCTGAGGCTGTTGACTGCCCGTAGAAGAGGGAGGCGATCCAGACTTCATCCCGACCAAGCATGGATTCCAGGTCAGCAAAGCTGAGATTCTTGGCTTTTTTGGCCGCCAGCAGTGTCGATACCATATCAGGTGATGAGTCGCAGGAAAATGAACGCAACATCGGCTCTCTCGCCGTGGTTAGCGTTGCCCGAAGGGGCTTAATCATGGTCTCCTGAAAGGAGAGATTTCCGTGTCACGATTGTTACCTCGTTCTGCCCCGCCTCTGGCTCGGTCCAGCCCGGGATGCCCGGGGCCCCGGCCGGCCGGCGGCCGAACTGGGCCACCAATCGGCGCTTCGGTAGTGGAAGCAACGGTTAGCCCCCCCGCCGGTTCGTTTCACTGGCCCATTGCCAGCCGGTGTTCCCCAACACCTCCCGCCATGATCGCCACCACGCCGAGGCCGGCGCCGATGTTCGAGCTCATCCCCTACGAGAAATTCCGGGACACCCCGGCCGTGCGGTTCTTCGACATCACGGTGGCAGCTTCCAATGCCCGCGACCTGGTGATCCACGCCGGACCGGCCACCTCCCCTCCGGATGATCCCGCCTCAGGGGCCTGGCAGTTCTATCTGCATCCCCACCAGGAGGACAACCTCCTGGCGCTGCATGGTGGTCGGACCTTTTATCTGGTCAATTTCGGCTGGAATTACCCGTTCCACATCGTGCGCCTGGAGACCGGCGGCGACATCCTGCGGATCCCGCCCGGCACCTTCCACCGCTCGGTCTCCGATCCCGACGGCTCCGTGGTGCTGAACCAGGCGGTGCGTGACGAGGGGGCCAGCGTGGTGCGCGAATTCCGTGTCTACAACAGCCAGGCCATCCCCCGCCTCTTCGCCACCACCTCCCGCACAGCGCCGCTGCCCAAGCTGCACGGGCTCAACTGGTGAGCTGACTGTTCCGGGCCACCGGATCGAGCACCTCCGCCTGGATCGACCAGGAGAACTCGCTCGTGACCTCCGGGGGCCCTGAGAAGCTTCCGGTGATCGCCGCCGTGAGTTCAGGCTTGGAGGAGGTGGCCAGGGTGACGTAGCGATCATCGATCGCGCCGATGCCACTCGGATCGAAGCCGCGCCAGCCGGCGCCGGGCAGGTACACCTCCGCCCAGGCATGGAGGTCGTAGCGCTCGGGGGCGGGGTCCACGAGGTGGTAACCGCTGACGAACCGGGCCGGCAGACCGACGCAGCGGCAGGCTTCCACCATCAGCATCGCCAGATCCCGGCAGGAGCCCACCCGTTCCTTCAGGGTGCGCCCCGCAGGCCAGGCAGGCCCGACGTGCCGCTGGGTGTACTTGACCCGGTCCTGGATCATCTCCACCAGCTGTTGCAGAAACATCAGGGCCCGCTGGTCACTGCCCATCAGGGCCTCCTGGGCCATGTCGACGGCGGCGGGATCGTGCTGGCCGTTGGGCAGCCACCCCTGCAGCGCTCCCATCAGATCGCCGTTGAGGCGGCCCACCGGGTAGGGCAACAGCGGTTCGGCCTCCTCCAGGCAGGCCTGCAACAGCGGCGGTGTCTCGGTCTCCACCTCGCTGACGGCCCGCACCAGAAACTCCTCGGTGGACCCACCGAAGCGGGCCCGCAGGATTTCATCGCCGCTGGCGGCCAGCAGGGCATAGAAGCGGCTGGGCTCCGGGGTGATCTCCAGATGGAAATTCACCAGCTTCTGGAAGCCATGGCCCCGGGGTTTCAGGCAGAAGCGGTGGGGGCCCAGCAGCACGGGCTGGCTGTAGCCGTAGGTGAAGGCATGGATCAGACGGGCACGCATGCCGGATCCGCAGGGGTGGGTTCGAGAGCCGCGGCGACGAAATAGCGCTGCTCGATCAGGTTGTGGAGTCTGTTGAGGTCGCTCTGCAGTCCGTCAATGGCCTCATGCAGCCCCACGGCGAACAGGTCGTTGATGCGCGTGTAGCTCCAGCGGGCCAGGGTCAGACCGCTGAGGCACTCCAGTTCGTCCGGGGCCCCCGGCACCGAGCGCCCCTGCACGATCTTCAGGGTGTCCTGAATACGCTCGAGGCAATAACGCACGGAGCGGGGAAAGATCGGATCCAGCAGCAGGAAGCCGGCCACGGCCCGCGGTTCGATCGCCTGCTGGCGGGACTGGCGGAACATCTGGTAGGCGCCCGCGCTGCGCAGCAGCGAGATCCACTGCAGCTCGTCCAGGACACCGCCCACTTCGTCCGGGGAAGGCAGCAGCAGGAAGTACTTCACATCCAGGATCCGCGTCGTCTTGTCGGCCCGCTCCAGCAGCCGGCCCAGCCGGCTGAACTGCCAGGAGAGGTCGCGGCTGAGGGTGGAGTCGGTGATGCCGTAGAAGAGCTGGCAGGCCCGGCGGATGTCCCGGAGCTGTTCCTGCGGAGGCTGTTTCCAGAAGCCCTCGTTCTCCTGCAGGGTCCAGTAGATGTCGTTGAGCTGCTCCCACATCTCGGTGGTGATCACCTCGCGGATCTGGCGGGCGTTCTCGCGGGCGATGGCGATGCAGTTCACCACACTGTTGGGATTCTCCTCGGCACGAACCAGGAACTCGACCACGTCCTCAGGGCGCCCCTGGGGGTAGAGGGAATCGAACAGCTCGCGGTCGCCGCTGGCGTCGATCAGGGGAAGCCAGGGCTCGGCACTTCCCGGGGGGCAGTCCAGAGCCATCGCCTCGCTCACTTCCACGAAGCGCGAGATGTTCTCGGCCCGTTCCACGTAGCGGTTGATCCAGTAGAGGGAATCGGCGACGCGGCTCAGCATGGCGCTCCCTGCTGGGACGACTGGCTCTGCTGGGCCGTCCCTCCTCCCTGCTCACTGACGATCCAGGTGTCCTTGCAGCCGCCCCCCTGGGAGGAGTTCACCACCAGGGAACCCCGCCGCAGGGCCACCCGGGTCAGGCCGCCAGGGCTGACCCAGGCCCCCTTGCCCCGCAGCACGTAGGGGCGCAGATCCACGTGGCAGGGGAACAGTTCGCCTTCGCTCAGGGAGGGCACGGTGGACAGCTCCAGGGTGGGCTGGGCGATGTAGTTGCGGGGGTTGGCCTTGATCTTCTCGGCGAAGTCGCTGATCTCCTCCTGGCTGGCATGGGGGCCGATCAGCATGCCGTAGCCGCCGGCTTCGGCCACCGCCTTCACCACCAGCTCCCCGAGGTGCTCCAGCACGTAGGCCCGGTCCTCGGCCCTGGCGCAGAGATAGGTGGGGACGTTTTCGATGATCGGCTCTTCCCCCAGGTAGTAGCGAATCATCTCGGGCACATAGGCGTAGATCAGTTTGTCGTCGGCCACGCCGGTACCCGGGGCATTGGCGATCGCCACCCGACCGGCCCGGTAGGCCTGCATCAGACCCCGCACGCCCAGCATCGAGTCGCTGCGGAACACCGCAGGATCGAGGAAGTCATCGTCGATCCTGCGGTAGATCACATCCACAGGCTCCAGCCCGCCGGTGCTGCGCATCCAGACCCGATCGTCCTGGCAGACCAGATCCCGGCCCTCCACCAGCTGGATCCCCATCTGCTGGGCCAGGTAGCTGTGCTCGAAATAGGCGCTGTTGAACACCCCGGGGGTGAGCAGCACCACGGTTGGACGCTCCGTCCACGGAGCCAGTTCGCGCAGGGTCTGCAGCAGGTGCGAGGGGTAATCGTCGATCGGCTGCACCGTCCGCCCGGCGAACAGGCTCGGGAACATCCGCTTCATGACGCGGCGGTTCTCCAGGAAGTAGGCCACCCCCGAAGGACAGCGCAGGTTGTCCTCCAGCACGCGCCAGGTCCCCTGCCCGTCGCGGATCAGATCCAGGCCGGAGATGTGGCACCACTTGTTGAGTGGCGGCCTGAAGCCCTCCATCTGGGGGCGCCACCCCTGGGAGGTCTCCAGGTCTTCGCGGGGCAGGATGCCGTCGCGCAGGATCAGCTGGTCGCCGTAGATGTCGGCCAGGAACAGATCGATCGCCTCGAGCCGCTGCACCAGACCCCGCTCCAGGGTCTGCCATTCGCTGGCGCCGATCAGCCGGGGCAGGGGGTCGAACGGCAGGATGCGCTCCACGCCCCGGTTGCCGGAGCCGTTGAGGCGAAAGGTGGCCCCCAGGCGCTTGAGCAGCATCCCGGCGGCGGCATGGTTCCGGTTGAGCTCCTCCAACCCGAGTTGCCCCAGGGAGGACAGGAGGGGCCGCAGGGCGCTGCGGGGTTCGTCCGTCCCGCTGAAGTATTCGTCGTAGCCGCGCTGGGGCTTGTACTCCGTGAACATGCCGAGCCTTGAGCCGCCTCCGGATCATGGACACCGGAGGGGGACGCTGCTGGTATGAATTGTTACGGAAGCCCCAGAGCGGCAGTTTCCGAGCAGGAAGTTCAGAGCAGGAAATAGCGCTGGGCCATCGGCAGCACCTCGGCCGGCTCACAGGTGAGCAGCTCCCCGTCGGCGAAGACCTCGTAGGTCTGGGGGTCCACCTCCATCCGGGGCAGGGCGGCGTTGTTGCGCATCTGGGCCTTGCCGATGCCCCGGGTGTTCACCACCGGGACGCAGGCACGCTCCAGGCCGAGGCTGCGGGGGATGTCCGCCTCCAGGGCCGCCTGGCTCACGAAGGTGAGGCAGCTCGGGGCCAGGGCCCGGCCGAAGGCGCCGAACATCGGCCGGCCGTGCACCGGGCCGGGGGTGGGAATCGACGCGTTGGCGTCCCCCATCTGGGCCCAGACGATCGAGCCCCCCTTGAGCACCAGCTCGGGCTTCACGCCGAAGAAGCCGGGCTTCCAGAGCACCAGGTCGGCCAGCTTGCCCACCTCCACCGAACCCACCTGGCTGTCGAGCCCGTGGGCGATGGCCGGGTTGATCGTCACCTTGGCGATGTAGCGCTTCAGGCGGGTGTTGTCGTTGCGGGCGCTGTCCTCCGGCAGGGCGCCTCGCTGCACCTTCATCTTGTGGGCGGTCTGGAAGGTGCGGGTGATCACCTCGCCCACCCGGCCCATGGCCTGGGAGTCGCTGGCGATGATCGAGAAGGCGCCCAGGTCGTGGAGGATGTCCTCGGCGGCGATCGTCTCGCGGCGGATGCGCGATTCGGCGAAGGCCACGTCCTCCGGGATGCGCGGATCGAGGTGGTGGCACACCATCAGCATGTCGAGGTGCTCCTCGAGCGTGTTGCGGGTGTAGGGCCGGGTGGGGTTGGTGCTGCTGGGCAGCACGTGGGCCTCGCCGCAGATGCGGATGATGTCCGGCGCGTGGCCGCCGCCGGCCCCCTCGGTGTGGAAGGTGTGGATCGTGCGGCCGCCGATGGCGCGGATGGTGTCCTCCACGAAGCCGGCCTCGTTGAGGGTGTCGGTGTGGATGCACACCTGCACATCGAAGCGGTCGGCCACCGTGAGGCAGCAGTCGATCGCGGCCGGGGTGGTGCCCCAGTCTTCGTGGAGCTTGAGGCCGCAGGCCCCGGCGCGGATCTGCTCGTCGATCGCCTCGGGGGTGGAGGCGTTGCCCTTGCCGTAGAAGCCCAGGTTCACCGGCAGTCCTTCGGCGGCCTGGAGCATGCGGCCGATGTGGAAGGCGCCGGGGGTGCAGGTGGTGGCGTTGGTGCCGGTGGCCGGGCCGGTACCGCCCCCCAGCAGGGTGGTGACTCCGGAGGCGAGGGCCGTTTCGATCTGCTGCGGGCAGATGAAGTGGATGTGGGTGTCGATGGCGCCGGCGGTGACAATGTGCCCCTCGCCGGCGATCGCCTCGGTGCCGGGACCCACCACGATCGTCACGCCCGCCTGGGTGTCGGGGTTGCCCGCCTTGCCGATCGCCACGATCCGGCCGTCGCGCAGGCCGATGTCCGCCTTGACGATCCCCCACCAGTCGAGGATCAGGGCGTTGGTGATCACCGTGTCCACGGCCCCCTCGGCGCGGCTGGTCTGGGCCTGGCCCATGCCGTCGCGGATCACCTTGCCGCCACCGAACTTCACCTCGTCGCCGTAGACGGTGAAGTCCTGTTCCACCTCCAGGAGCAGTTCGGTGTCGGCCAGCCGCAGCCGGTCGCCGGTGGTGGGGCCGTAGGTCTCGGCGTAGGCGCGGCGGGAGATCCGGTAGGGCATCGCGGCTTCGGGACTGGCGAGGGGGTGGCGGCTAGGGAGGACCGGTCAGTCGAGGGGCGGGTCAGTCGAGCGGACCGT
>NZ_JBKOUC010000026.1:0-34732 GCF_046764815.1 Aphanothece stagnina RSMan2012 | reverse complement strand
CCCCGAATTCGAGACCTTCTACACGAAGAACATCCTTCTGAACGAAGGCCTCCGCGCCTGGATGGCCCCGGCTGACCAGCCGCACGAAAACTTCGTCTTCCCTGAAGAGGTCCTGCCCCGCGGCAACGCTCTCTGAGTTTCTCGGCCTCGTCGCTTGAGCCATCAGGCCACCCAGCGCCCCCGAGGGGGCGCTTTTTCATGGCAGGTGGTTCCGGGTTGGGGTCGTGCGCCGGCGGCGGGCTGGGGCTCTCTCTCAGCTGGGCGGGCCGCTGAACCGCCTCCAGAAGCTGCGCTCGGCGGCCTGCTGGTTCTGGTTGGCCTCCCGCAGGAACGGCGCCAGCGCGGCCAGGTTGAGGATCCAGTTGTTCAGCACCGAGACCGGCCAGCGCAGCGGCCTGGCGAAATCCACGAACAGCACCACCCGGTAGCCGTCGGTGTCGTTCCAGACCTGGTGGTTGTAGGTGTCGTCGAAGACCAGGCAGCGGCCTTCCTCCCAGGTGTGGATCTGGTCGGCGATGCGGATGCGGCACTGCTCCCGCGGTTCCGGCACGATCAGCGCGAGGTGCAGCCGCAGCACGCCGGCCCAGGCCCCTCGGTGGGGGGGGATGTGCTTGTGGGGGGACAGGATCGAGAAGAAGGCGGTGCTGCAGCCCGGGATGGTCGCCAGGAGCTGCATGGTGCGCGGGCAGCGCCGGGCGTTCTCGCGGCAATCCATCCCGACGCCCTTGAGGAAGAAGGTCTTCCACTGGTCGTCCTTCTGAATCTTGCCGACCTGGGGAAGGATCTGCTGGAAGTTCGGCATCGCCTCGCGATGCTGCAGCACCATCTCGAGTTCCTCCCGTACCCCCTGCCACTCCCGCTCCACCTGGGTGATCCAGCCGAAGCGGTCGGCATGGAACACCGGCAGGTCACCGTGAAGGGAGGCCCGGCAGATCAGCCATTCGAGGCGGTCATGCAGGCAGCGTTTCAGCCGTGTGCGACGGGAGCGGGCCGGAAAGGTCCAGTGGCGGCGGCTGAGATCGGCTTCGGGCACCCCGGACCCGGTGCGGTCCCGTCGCCGCCCCTCCTGCCGGCGCTGCTTGGTTCTGCTGCTGCCGCCCATGTGCTGTCCACTGCTCTGCGCAAGCACCGCGCTGAAGGCGGTGCGCTGGCCCGGCAGGCTACCCATCGCGGTGGCGCGGTCTTCCCCGATCGCAACTCCTGACCCGATCAACTCCTGAGGATGGTTCTGGTTATGGTGTCGGAGTCGTGTCAACAGTGGCGTGGTCAGCGGTCTCGGATCGCCGGCCGGAAACGTCGCCGGTTGACGTCATCCCCAAAGGAGGAGGTGCCCGTGAGTTCCAGTTGTTTCACCAAGGGTCTGCTGATCGCGGAGAACGCCGGCTGATTACGGCGCCTCAACCCTGATCAAACGGTTCCGCATCCCGGCGGACCCGGCGAGAGCCCCCGACACCCAGGAAGTTCCTGGATGTCGGGGGCATCGTTCTGAGGGGGCCTTCTGAAGGGGCCTGAACGGGCCGGCCTGGCCGGGCCATTGTGATCTCTGGCACACCGAGGGCTGTCAACGGCTGACGCGGCCACCAAGATCAGGGCGCGGCGCATTGCGCCCTTTTGTGTGAGGACCCCATGAAACTTTTCCAGCAACTGCTGGTCGCCCCTGCTGCGCTCGGACTGCTGGCCCCCGTGGCCGCGACCGCTTCCGAGCTCAACATGGACGGCGTCAACCAGTACGCCTCCCAGGAGCAAGTCACCAGCATCTCCCAGTTCTCGGACGTGCAGCCGACTGACTGGGCCTACCAGGCGCTCTCCAACCTGATCGAGCGCTACGGCTGCGTGGCCGGCTATCCCGACGGCACCTACCGCGGCCAGAAGGCCATGACCCGCTTTGAAGCGGCCGCCCTGCTCAACGCCTGTCTCGACCGCGTCACCGAGGTGACCGACGAGCTCAAGCGCCTGATGGCCGAGTTCGAGAAGGAACTCGCCATCCTCAAGGGCCGTGTGGATGGCCTCGAGGCCAAGGTCGGCGAACTGGAGGCTAACCAGTTCTCCACCACCACCAAGCTCAAGGGTATCGCCACCATGGTGTTCGGCGGAGCCGGTGATACCGGTTTCGGCGACGAGTTCACGGGCAACTATGACGTTCGCCTGATGTTCGACACCAGCTTCACTGGCAAGGACCTGCTGCGCACCACCCTGCGCGCCGGCAACTTCGCCAACTCGGTGTTCGGCAACGGCAACACCGCCCTCGAAGTGGCCTTCCAGGAGCGGAGCGGTGCTGATTCCGTCGGCATCAACCGCCTCTTCTACCAGTTCCCCGTCGGCGAGAACTTCACCGCCACCGTGGGTGCCAAGGTCCGTCAGGACGACATGCTGGCCATGTGGCCCAGCGCCTACCCGGCTGACACTATCCTCGACCTGTTCACCTACGCCGGTGCCCGGGCCACCTACAGCCTGAACAACGGCGCCGGTGTCGGCCTGTGGTATCAGAAGGACGGCTTCAGCGTCAGCGTCAACTACGTCTCCAACGAGATCGCCGCTGAGAACTCCAACATCGGTATGGGTGAGGACTACACCATCACCGGTCAGATCGGCTACGCCGCTCAGAACTGGGGTGCTGCCTTCGCCTACACCTACGCCGATTTCACCAACATCGGCTTCAACTCCTCGAACAACATCGGCCTGAGCGCCTACTGGCAGCCTTCTGATGCTGGTTGGGTCCCCGGCATCAGCGCCGGCTTCGGCTACACCGATGACCTCAGCACCACCCCTGGTGATGACGAGGCTTGGAGCTGGATGGTGGGTCTGCAGTGGGCCGACATGTTCGTCAAGGGCAACGCCCTCGGCATGGCTATCGGTTCCGCTGGTGCTGACAACTCCGGCAAGTGTGGTGACCTCGGTACGATCTGTACCGGTGGCATCTGGACCAACAATGGCGACGAGACCCTGGCTTACGAGCTGTGGTACAAGTTCCAGGTCACCGACAACATCAGCGTGACCCCCGCGTTCTTCTGGATCGAGAACGACGGTGCTGATGACACCTACGGCGGTCTGGTCAAGACCACCTTCAAGTTCTGATCAGCAAGGTCTGATCAGCTGATCGGAGTCGGGCCTGGTTCCTCACACACCCAGGCCCTCTCTTCATCCTCGATGTCTTGCATCGCGCCTTCGGCGCCGACGCTTCTCACACCGTTCCTCCAGCGACCCCGGCCTCGGCCGGGGTTTTCTGTTGTCCGTGCCTCTGTCTGTGCCGCGGCGCGATCGCGTAATTTGAGCCTCTGGTGAGCTGACGCATTCGGGAGGTCCCGCCGCTGGCTTCTGCCGATCCCTACACGGTGCTCGGGGTCTCCCCCCAGGCCAGTGGTGCGGAGATCAAGGCTGCCTACCGCGCCCTGGTCAAGCAGCACCACCCCGATGCCGGGGGGGACGACACCACGATCCTGGCCCTGAATGCGGCCTGGGAGGTGCTGGGAGACGCGGAACGGCGCCGCCGTCACGACAGCCATGCGGCCTCGGCCGCCCCCGCTGAGGCCTCCCCTGCCGCCGCCACCGTGGTGACGCGGCCCGTCGCCCGGGCGGCCGAGAGCGAGCCCGCCGTGCAGCAGTGGCTGCGCCAGGTGTACGCCCCGATCGATCGCCTGCTGGCCCAGGTGATCAATCCGTTTGCTGCCCAACTCAAGGCCCTGGCCGCCGACCCCTACGACGACCGGCTGATGGAAGCCTTCTGTGGCTTCCTCGAGCAGAGCCAGGCTCGGGTGGCGCGGGGAGAAACGCTCTACCGCTCATGGCCCTGCCCACCGGGCCTGCAGGCCTTCTCCCTGGACCTCTACCACTGCCTGAGTCTGGTCAAGGACGCCCTGATCGACCTGGAGCGCTACACCATGGGGTACGTGGACTCCTATCTGCGCGATGGTCGCGAGCTCCTGCGCAAGGCGAGGGCGCACCGCCTTCAGCTGCAGCAGGAGAACCGACGCCTGAGGATCTGAGCGGGTCCGACTCAGTCGGGGTAGGCCTCAAGCAGGTTCAGGGGCAGCCACACGTCCGGCACGGGGCGTCGCCAGCGCAGCTGGGCATAGGCACCCCGAATCAGCAGCACTTCCCCAGGCCCCTCGAAGATGTAGGCGGGTGGCTGGGGATCGCTTGCACTGGCTTCCAGGCTGCTGGCATAGGCCGCGCGATCGACACGCACCAGAGCGCCTTTCTTCAGCGCTGGCTGGGCGGGGGTGGGCGTCTCGGCCATGACACAGGAGGAGCTGGCGGAAGGCTAGGGCGCCTGCGCCGTTTCCAGGCCGGCTGGGCAGCCCTGCTGCGACCGCTTCGCCCTAGCCTCCTCGGTCAGGCGGGGATCAACAGGGTGCGACTGCTGCTTTTGGGCTGCTCGGGTTTTGTGGGCCGGGAACTCGTGCCCTTCCTGCTCGAACTCGGCCATGAGATCACCCTGGTCAGCCGGCAGCGGCAACCCTTCGCCGCCCTCGTCAGCGAGCGCTTCGCCTGCCTGCAGCTGGATCCCTCCGATCCGGCCAGCTGGGACAATCTGGGGCTGCTGGAGGCCCTGGCCGCCGCCGAGGGGGTCGTCAATCTCGCCGGGGAACCGATCGCCGAGAAGCGCTGGACGGCGGCCCACCGTCAGCTGCTGATGGAGAGCCGGATCGCCACCACCCGCCATCTGGTGGAGGCGATGGCCCGGCTGGAGCATCCCCCCCAGGTGCTGGTGAATGCCTCGGCGGTTGGCTACTACGGCACCAGTCTCACCGCCGAGTTCATCGAGCAGAGCCCTGGCGGCGAGGACTACCTCGCGGAGATCTGCCGGCGCTGGGAGGCGGCTGCGGCCGCACGGCCGCCGTCCTGCCGGCTGGTGATCCTTCGCATCGGCATCGTGCTGGGTGCCGACGGCGGCGCGCTGGGCAAGATGCTGCCGGTGTTCCGCCTGGGCTTCGGCGGGCCGGTGGGGAGTGGTCGCCAGTGGATGAGCTGGATCCATCGCCACGATCTGTGCCGCCTGGTGGCCACGGCCCTCGAGGATCCCCGTTTCCAGGGGACTTACAACGCCGTCGCCCCCGAGCCCACCACGATGGGCGGCTTCGCCGCCGCCCTCGGCCAGGCGATGGGGCGCCCGAGTCTGCTGCCGGTGCCGGCCCCGATCCTGCAGCTGCTGCTCGGCGACGGGGCCCAGGTGGTGCTCGAGGGTCAGCGCGTCCGGCCCGGGCGGCTGCTGGCCCAGGGATTCAGCTTTCAGTACCCCGAGCTCCCCGCTGCCCTCGCCGCTGCCACCAACCCAGCACTCCACTGACCACGGCCGCCGCCATCAACAGGCCGATGGCGGGGGTGAACAGCGGTTCCCAGAGCCGCTGAAACAGATCGAGGGGAGCCTCCATCTGCTGCGTGTGGCAGACCACGGCGATCAGGAACCACACGGCCCCGGCGATCACGAGGAAGACATTCGCCACGAGCAGGCTGTCGAGAGCTCCCTTCAGGCGCTGCAAGGGGGTGGCGGCGTCAGCCATGGGTTCCGGTCAACAGATCCATGATCGCTGCTGTGAGGCGCTCGCTGCCGCCGGGTGGGCCGATGCGTTCGGCCGCGGTGGCCGCCAGCTGGTCCCGCAGGTCCGTGCCCTTTCGGGGATCCGCCAGTTGCGCGAGCAGGTCATGGGCGAGTGTGGCGCTGCGGCGAAGGGTGGTCTGCCGGTCGGCGCCGCCAGGGGCGCAGAACACGCCGGGGCCCAGCAGACGGCGCTGCGCCTCGGCAAAACCTTCGGTGAACTGGGGGCCATCGCCCACCAGCTGCAGCACCGGCCTGCCGAGGCCCACCGCCTGCTCGGTGGCCGTTCCGGCCATCGCCACCACCAGATCGGCGTTGGCCAGAACCGCGTTGAAGCCCGACCAGACCAGCTCCACGTCCAGGCCATCGCGCCGCAGCCGGTCGTTCCCGGCCCAGTGCCATCCCTGCCGCTCGGCCATGGGGCCGAGCGCCGCGGCATCCAGGGCGGGCACCAGGGCCGCCTGAACGCGCCACCCAGCCCGGAGCGGGCCGGCAGCGGGGAGCAGGGCCAGCAGCTGCAGCATCAGCTCGAGGTTCTGGGCTGCTTCCGGCAGGCGACTGCCCGGGAGCAGCGCCAGCACCTGCCCGCTGGAGGCCGGCCGGGGCGGGCCGAGGGCGGCGTCCAGGAAGGGGTTGCCCAGAAAGGTCACCGGGCGGCGCAGCTGCTGGCTCAGGTCGTGGGCGGTGAGGGCATCGCGGCTCCAGACGGCCAGCACCGAAGGACGGCGGAGCATCCAGCCACAGGGCCAGGGCAGGCGCAGCCTTCCCTCGTAGTGACTCGAGTAGGCCACGAGGTAGACGGCCGAGCGCCGTCCACCCAGCCAGGCCCCCAGGACGGCCACCAGGTCGCCGACGGCGATCACCAGCCGGTGCCGCCGTCGGTGGCGGATCAGCCACAGCAGGCTGCCGAGCACGTGGGCCACCTGACCTTCCAGCAGTTCGCTGAGCTGGCCGCGGAAGCTGGTGAACCCCAGACCGCCGGTGCTGCACTCGCGGGTGCGGCCGAGGATCGGGATGCCGCGCTGGCGGTAGGCCTGGCCATGGCCCACGAGCGGCAGTGCTTCCACGGCGATGCCCCGGGCCATCAGCCCGGCGCCGATCAGGGCGCCACTGAGGTCCTCGCCGTGGCCGTTGCTCAGCAGCAGGACGGAGGCCACCGGAGTCAGCGGGCGGTGGTCAACCGTTGAGCCACGCCTTCACTTTCTGCATGGCGGCCCAGCCCGGCTTGCGCTGCAGCCCATCGGCCATCGCCTCCTGCAGTTCGCCGGCCAGTTCCGGGGCCATCACCATCACCCGTTGCACGATCTCGATGTGCTCCCGGACGCCCTTCGCCCCGGTCTCGAGCATCGCCAGGCTCAGGTTGATGCGTGCCTGGGGATCCTGGGGGTTCAGCCGCACCGCCGTTCGGGCCGACCGCAGGGCCTCCTGGGGCTGGTCGGTGAGCAGCTGCAGCCATGCCAGGCAGGTCCAACCTGCGGACTGGCGCGGGGCCTGGGCGGTGATCGCCTCGAAATCGGCCAGCAGATCCGCCGGGTCAGCCCCTGCGCTGTACCGGCCGATGGCGGCATCGAACAGGGAGGTCTCCGGTGGGGAAGTCTCCGGGGCGTCCCCGGTGGAACTGGCCGACATGGCGGGTGGGCGCACGGTCACGGGCCTACAGATTCCCATGCCACCGGCAGAGCGCGGCAGGCAGCGGCCAGGACGCGGCTCCGTGGCGGATCCGATGGCGGTGCTTCAGACCGCGAAGGAACTCCCGCAACCGCAGGTCTGGCTGGCATTCGGGTTGGTGAAATTGAACCCGCCACCGATCAGGGCGCTGGAGAAATCGAGCTGCATGCCGTAGATGTACAGCAGGCTCTTGGGATCGCAGACCACCTGGAAACTGGGCGCTCCCTCGGGCTCGTAGGTGTACTGCTCATCGTCCGGGCGGATGCCGTCCGGGGAGATGAAGTCCATCGTGTAGCTCATGCCGCTGCAGCCGCCGGATCGCACCCCCACCCGCAGGACCTTGCCCTCCCCCTGCTGAACGATCAGGGCGGCCAGCTGTCGCATCGCCGGTTCGGTGATCAGGATGCCCTTGCCATCCCGGGCGGTGAAGGTGGCAGGTGCGGTTGCGGTTCCCGTGCTCATCGCGTCGGCCAGGTGGGCTGCGCCAACTCTATGGACCTCCAGGCGGAGGTGTCGCATCCATAGAGTCGGACGCACAGCCATGGGAGCAAGCAGGGTGCAGGTCGCCATCGTCGGTGCGGGTCTGGCCGGTCTGGCGGCGGCGGTGGATCTCGTCGATTCCGGCCATCGCGTCGATCTCTACGAGGCCAGGCCGTTCCTGGGCGGCAAGGTGGGCAGCTGGGTGGATGAGGGCGGCAACCACATCGAGATGGGGCTGCACGTGTTCTTCTTCAACTACGCCAACCTCTTCGCCCTGCTGCGCAAGGTGGGGGCGATCGAGAACCTCCTGCCCAAGGACCACACCCATCTGTTCGTGAACACGGGCGGTGACCTGCGCGAGCTGGATTTCCGCTTCCCGATCGGCGCCCCCTTCAACGGCCTCAAGGCCTTCTTCACCACCCCCCAGCTCGACTGGATCGACAAGCTGCGCAACGCCCTGGCCCTGGGCACCAGCCCGATCGTGCGTGGCCTGATCGATTACGAGGGGGCGATGCAGGTGATCCGCGACCTCGATCGCCTCAGCTTCCGGCAGTGGTTCGTCAGCCACGGGGGCAGCGAGCAGAGCATCCGGCGGATGTGGAACCCGATCGCCTATGCCCTCGGCTTCATCGACTGTGAGGCCATCTCGGCCCGCTGCATGCTGACCATCTTCATGATGTTCGCGTCCAAGACCGAAGCCTCCAAGCTCAACCTGCTCAAGGGATCGCCGCACCGCTGGCTCACCGGCCCGATCCTCGCCTACATCGAGCAGCGCGGCGGCAGGCTGCACCTGCGCCACCGCGTCACCGAGGTGCAGTACGAGGAGGGCCCGGCCGCCGCCGATGGCCAGCCCGCCACCCGGGTGAGCGGCCTGAAGCTCGGCACCCCCGAGGGCGACATCCAGGTGCAGGCCGATGCCTACCTGGCCGCCTGCGACGTGCCCGGCATCCAGCGGATGATCCCGGCGGCCTGGCGCCGCTGGGCCCTGTTCGACAACCTCTACAAGCTGGAGGCCGTTCCGGTGGCCACGGTGCAGCTGCGCTACGACGGCTGGGTGACCGAACTGGGCGACTCTGCGGCCGCCCAGGCCGCCCGCGCCGATCTGAGCCGGCCCGCCGGCCTCGACAACCTGCTCTACACCGCCGACGCCGACTTCAGCTGCTTCGCCGATCTGGCCCTGGCCAGCCCGGTCGACTACCGCAAGGAGGGACTCGGCTCGCTGCTGCAGTGCGTGCTCACCCCTGGCGATCCCTGGATCCCGAAGAAGACCGAGGCGATCGTGGCGGCCACCGATGAGCAGGTGCGCCGCCTGTTCCCCTCGGCCCGCAACCTCAGGCTGGTGTGGAGCCATGTCGTCAAGCTGGCCCAGTCCCTCTACCGCGAAGCACCGGGCATGGAGCCCTATCGCCCCAGCCAGCGCACGCCCGTGAGCAACTTCTTTCTTGCCGGCAGCTACACCCGGCAGGACTACATCGACTCCATGGAAGGTGCCACGATGAGTGGCCATCTGGCGGCCGCCGCCATGCTGGACCGTCCTGTCCATCTGGCGGCCAACGCCGCCACCGGCCACTCACGGCCCTGAAGGCGCCAGCGCCACAGCCTGGCCGCCACCGCCTGGCAGCCACAGCCTGGCCCAGTCGACAGGATCCCCCAGGCCAGCCAGGCCCCTAGGCCAACAGCAGGAGAACCCATGGGCCGTTGGCTCGAGCACAGCGTCACCACCCAGATCGCCGCTCCGGTCGACGAGGTCTGGGCGGTCTGGAGTGACCTGGAAGCGATGCCCCGCTGGATGCGCTGGATCGAATCGGTGGTGACCGAGCCGGGCAACCCCGATCTCACCGACTGGACCCTTGCTGCGCAGGGCTTCCGCTTCCACTGGAAGGCGCGTATCACCCAGCGGGTGGAGGCCCAGCAACTGCACTGGGAGTCGGTGGGGGGGCTGCCCACCCGCGGCGGTGTGCGCTTCTATCCCCAGGCCGACGGCACCACGGCGGTGAAGCTCTCGGTCAGCTATGAATTGCCGGGGGTCTTGGCACCGTTGATGGAACCCAGCATCCTGGGGGGCATCGTGACCAAGGAGTTGCAGGCCAACCTTGACCGCTTCCGAGACCTGGTTGAACAACGTCAGAGCTGACAAGCTCCTGGGAGCCCTGCTCCTGGCCCTGGCCGTGACCGGCTGCGGCCCGGGCGAGCCCGATCCCAAGGCCGATCCCAAGGCGGCGGCGCCCCGCCCCGTGGCGGCCCCCGCGCCGGTTCCGCCCCCACCCACCAAGCCGGAGAGCACCGGCCTGACTCTGCTGCCCTCAGCGAATGAGGTGCTGGCCGGGTTCCGGATGGGCCGTGATGATCCCTTCGCGCCCTTCGTGCCGGTCGCGGCCGCAGGGACGACCCGCCCACGCCTCAATCTTCCGGCCGCCTTCCGCTTCAGCGGGGTGATCCGGTCCGCTGGGGCTTCCCAGGCCATCGTCGAATACGGCGGCAACGCCGGTGTCCTCAGTGTGGGCGAACGGGGTGGCCGCAACACCGATCTGCTCCCTTCCGGCTGGAGTGTGGCGGCGATCGATGTGGACCGGGGCCGGCTGACCTTGCGTCAGGGCAAGCAGACCGTCACGGCCGAGCTCTGAGCGCCTGGCCGCAGGCCTCCACCAGCCCCTCGAGGTCGTGGGGGCTCGCTTCGGCATCCACCCGGCCCAGGGCGCTGATGCAGCGCCTGCTGGTCTGGGGACCGATCGAGATCACCGCCACCCTTCCCAGGCGCTCGCGCCAACCCTCCCCGAAGGCCCCCTCCAGCAGCAGGGCGGTGTGACTCACCGTCTTGGCGCTGCTGAATGTGATCGCGTCCAGCCGGTCCTGCTCCAGGGCCGCCAGGGCCGCCGTCGGCAGCCCCTCCGGACAGCGGGTCTCGTAGGCGGCCACCTCGACCACCCGGGCTCCCGCCTCGGCGAAGGCTTCCGCCAGAACGGTCCGGCCGCCGCTCTGCACCCGCGGCAGCAGCAGCCTCAGCCCCCAGCCGGAGACGGGAAAGTGCTCCAGCAGGCTGTCGGCCACGTAATCCGGTGGGATGAAGTCCGCCGGGGCGCCAAGGTCCTCGAGCTGTGCCGCGGTCTTGCGACCCACGGCGGCGATCCGCAGACCCCGTGGTCGCCGGGCCAGGGAGCGGCCCTGCCGCTGCAACCGCCGCTCCACGGCCTCCACGCCGTTGCCGCTCGAGAACACGAGCCAGTGGAAGTCGTCCAGTTCGGCCAGGGCATCATCCAGCGGGCCCCAGGCATCCGGTGGGGTGACCACCAGGGCCGGCAGATCGACCACCTGGGCACCGGCCTGCTCGAACAGCCGGCGCGCTTCCCCCAGCTGGGTCTCGGCCCGGGTCACGCCGACGGTGCGGCCGGCCAGGGGCCGCTCGGGGGGGTGGGGATGGGTCATGGGTCAGTCCTCCAGCTTCACCAGTGACGCGGCCCGTCGGCGCAGATCCTCGGCCTCGGCGGTGCGGCCCTGCTGCTGCAGGAGCCCGATGGCCTGGCGAAAGCCAGCCCGTGCGCCGACGATGTCCCCGCTCATCAGCAGGGCCACCGCCAGGTTCTGATGGGCTTCGGCATGGCCAGGATCGAGGCCGAGGGCCTGGCGGTAGGCGGTGATGGCCCCGGGCAGCTGGCCCTGCCGCCGTTCGATCAGCCCCAGGTTGTACCAGGCCAGCCCCACCTCCGGTGCCGCCTGGATGGCCCCACGGCAGAGGGCGGCCGCCTCGACCAGCTGGCCGCTGTCACACAGGAGCGCGGCCAGGTTCAGCCGGGCTCCGAGGCTGACGCGCGCGGGCAGGCCCAGATCCAGGGCCTGGCGGTAGAGGCCTGCGGCCTGCTGGGGGTGCCGGGGCGCCAGGGCCAGGCCCAGGTGCAGCAGCAGTTCGTAGCGTTCCGGCACGGCCGTGGCGGGACAGTGTTGCAGTCCGCGCTGCAGCAGGGCGATCCCACGGTCGCGGTGGCCTTCGCTCACCTCCAGGCTGCCGAGCTTGGCGCAGGCATAGGGGTCATGGGGATCCCTGGCCAGTTCCTGCTCCATCGCCCGACGCAGCCGGTGCGCCTTGTCTCCTGTGGCCAGCAGCTCGGGCGTGTAGCCGTCATGCACCAGGGCGGGCTCGGCGCAGTCGACGATGCGCCAGCCGGGTTCCTGCTGGATCAGGGCCAGCACGCTGTCATCGATCTGGCTGTGGTACGCCCGGCTCCAGTGGAGTGCCGGATGCCGGCGGAACAGGCGGCTCACGCTGGAATAGGGCGACTGGCGGGCTCCCCGCTCGAAGCGCAGCAGATTGACCAGCAGCACATCCGGCTGCCGCATCCACTCCCGCAGTGGTGCGTGGGCGGATTCGAGCAGCTGTTCATCGGCATCCAGCACCAGCACCCAGTCCCCGCCCACGCGGCGCAGGGCTTCATTGCGGGCGGGGGCGAAGTCACCGGGCCAGGGCATGCTGTGCACGACGGCACCGCAGCGCTTCGCGATCGCCACCGTGTCGTCGGTGGATCCGGTGTCCAGCAGCACCATCTCGTCCACGAAGCCGGCCACCGAAGTCAGGCAGCGCTCGAGCCGAAGCGCCTCGTTGCGCACGATCATCGAGAGGCTCAGCATCGGCGGCGGCTTCACCAGGTCTGCATGCAGGGCAGGGGCCTCAGTCGGTGAAGCCCTCCTGGCCGCCAGTGTGCCCCAGGCCCAGGGCCTCCAGGACGGCCCGCTGGGCCCGGGGCATCTGGCCGGGGCTGTAGGCCGCGGGGATCGGGGCGGGCACCAGGGGCCGCAGCTTCTCCCACACGTATGGGCTGCCGTAGACCGCCAGGGCGGCCAGCCGTCCGGCGCCGACCAGCTGGGCGATGGCCGCCGGCCAGGGCTCATCGCCTCCCGCGGTGCCCCGGAAGGGGTTGCCCCGCACGAACAGCTGCACCAGCACGGGGCCGCTGCCGAGCCGCCCCAGCTCCAGAGGGGCGGCCGGATCGTCGCCCCAGAGCCGGGGCCCCAGCCCATCCACCAGGCACGGCGCCAGTCCGGCCGCCGTGGGTGTGGCCAGGGCAGGCGCGCCGAGGGGCAGGAACGGTGCCTGCAGGGCCGTGTCCAGCCGCACCAGGTTGATGCCCTGACCATGGCTGGCCGGTTCCCAGCGTCGAGGCCGGGCACCGGTGCTGGTTTCCAGGGTCCGCCGGACCAGGGTCTCCTCCAGGGCCCCATCGGCCTGCGGGGCCAGGCGAGGATCGCCGCCGGCCGGTCGCACCCGGTCCAGGGCCGCCCGGCGACGTTCCGCACTGGCCTCCAGCTGCGCCCGCTCCAGCCTGCCGCTGAGCACGGCGGCTTCGATGCCCGCCAGGGCCTGGTGGGCATCGGCCGGCATCAGCACCAGGTCAGCCCCGGCGGCCAGGGCCAGCACGGCAGCCTCTCCGGCGCCGTGGTGGCGGCTGATGGCCTCCATCACCAGCGCATCGGTCACCACCAGGCCCTCGAAGCCCAGGTCCCTGCGCAGCAGATCGGTCAGCACCGCAGCTGAGAGGGTGGCGGGCCGGCTGCCATCGAGGGCGGGCAGCAGCAGGTGGGCGGTCATCACCGCCTCCACCCCCGCGGCCATGGCGCTGCGGAAGGGCGGCAGTTCAATGCGCTCCAATCTGGCCCGGCTGTGGGGCAGGGTCGGCAGTTCCAGGTGGGAATCGGAGCTGGTGTCGCCGTGGCCCGGGAAGTGTTTGGCACAGCCCAGGACACCCTCGGCCTGCAGCCCGCGGCAGAAGGCCGCCGCGAGGGCGGCCACGGTGTCCGGGTTCTCCCCCCAGGCCCGCACGTTGATCACCGGGTTGGCGGGGTTGTTGTTCACATCGCAGACCGGCGCCAGCACCCAGTTCAGACCGAGGCGCCGGGCATCCTGGCCGGTGCAGCGGCCGTAGCGCTCCGCCAGTGTCAGGGCCTCTGCCGGAGCCCGGGCGTGCAGCCGCCCCAGGCCGAGCGGCGGCACCAGCCAGCTGGCCCCCTCAAAGCGTTGCCCCACCCCTTCCTCGACATCGGCGCACAGCAGCAGGGGCTGGCCGGCCCACTCCCGCAGCTGGTCGCAGCGCAGGGCCACTTCGGCGGCGCCGGCGCCCAGCAGAATCACCCCGCCAACCCCCAGCTCCAGCAGCTCCCGCAGCTCGGCATTGGCCAGTTCCCAGCGGGGATAACGCCGCTGGTGGTCGGCCAGATGGCCGCTGGCACGCACGACCAGCAGTTCGGCCACCAGACGCCGCAGGCCCGGATCGGGGGGATGGTCCGTTGCCATGGGGCTCATCGCGTCATGCCGGCTGCATCCCCCGCCCATCCATGCCCTGCTCAGGCCGGCCCGTTGTTGTCCTGGGCAGCGGTGCCTGGGTCGGCGGTTTCCCCATCCCCCCGCACGCTGCGCTCCTCCTCCAGCCGGTTCAGCAGGCTGAGCACGGAGGTTCCCCGCTCGATCCCCCGGTCCAGCACGAAGCGCACGTCGGGTGTCCGGCGCATCTTGAGGCGGCGTCCCAGCTCTCCCTTCACGAACGGGGTGGCGGATTGCAGTCCCGCCATCGCCAGTTCCCGGTCGGCGTCGCTGCCGAACACGCTCACGAAGATCTTGCAGTGCTGAAGGTCGCCAGCCACATCCACAGTGGTGACACTCACCATGCCCTGGCCGACCCGTTCGTCCTTGATGCCGGTGAGCAGCAGCTCACTCACTTCCCGGCGGATCAGGGAGGCCACCCGTTCCACCCGTCGCCCCTGCGCCATGGCTAAGCCATCGGTACAGGGTTCACCATCGCACGCAGAATCAGCCCCAGGCTCAGCAGCCCGCTGATGGCGGCGCCGATCAGGGCCACGGCCGTCACCGGATTGCGCCCCCGGGCGGCAAGGGGCTCCAGCACCGAGTTGGCCACCCCCAGCCCGAAGGCGATCAGATAGCGCGGGTAGCGCGTCACGTTGAGCAGGAAGTCCTTCATGGCCTCCGGGAACCCCTCTTCTGATGCCTGCTGGCTACTCTGCCGCCTTGGCTCCGGGCTTGACGCATGCAGCTCCACCAGTTCCGGCATTCCGCCTTCTGTGAGAAGGTCCGGCTGGTGCTGGCCGCCAAGGGGCTCGACTACAGCGTGGTCGAGGTGACCCCGGGGGTGGGCCAGCTCGAGCTGTTCCGCCTCTCGGGCCAGCGCCAGGTGCCGGTGCTGGTCGATGGCTCCGAGGTGATCGCCGATTCCAGCGCCATTGCGCTGCACCTCGAGGCGCAGCATCCGCTGCCGGCGCTGTTGCCCACGGAGCCGGAGCAGAGGGCCCTGGTGCTGCTGCTGGAGGATTGGGCCGATACGGCTCTGGCGGCCGGGGCACGCCTGGCCCTGCTGCAGGCGGCCGTGAGCGATCCGGTGCTGCGTTCCGGGCTGCTGCCCGCGGCCACCCCCGGGCCCCTGAGGCAGCTGGTCTCAGGGTTGCCGGGTGGCTGGCTGGCGGGCTTCGGCGAGACGGTCACCGCTCTGCTCGGGCCCCAGGAGCGCCGCCAACTCCAGAGCAACCTCGAGCAGCTCGCCGTGCTGATCGCCGATCGCCCTTACCTGGTGGGAGCAGGGCTGAGCCTGGCCGACCTGGCGGTGGCGGCCCAGCTTTCCCTGCTGCACTTCCCGGCCAGTGCCGGCGCGCCGCTGGCCGGCCACGGTGTCTGTGGGATCGCCGACCATCCCCTGCTGGAACCCCTGTTCAGCTGGCGGGATCGGATCCTCGTGGAGGTGGGTCGGAGCTGATCGGCTGCAGTCGGAACCGACGGTGCTCGCTGCGGATCGGGGCGGCCACCAGACCCTCGGCCGGGGAGGGATAGCTCGCCTGCCACTGCTCCACGGCGATGGCGCCATCGGCGGCGAGCGCGAAGCGGCTCAGGGTTTCCACCCGGCTCACCCGCGGATTCCCAGGGCCGTGCAGCACCTGCAGCACCAGCTCGTCGGCCAGGAACGTGCCGGCCCCGAGCTGTTCCTGCCGCCTGCCGATCACCCGTGACTCCAGCTGCAGGGGAGCCCCTCCAGGACCGCGCAACCGGGCGATCTGCCGGTTGGGATTGGAGGGATCGTCCTCCACGCCCAGCAGGTCCTCCCCCAGCTGGGCCCGCCCCATGGCCCGCGCATTGAAGGCCCGATCTCCGACCACGGAACCACCCGGGAGCCTCAGGAACCGAACGCGGAATCCGGGACCCTCGGCCCGGTGGCCATCCTCCTGGACCGCCCAGGTCCCTTCCAGCCAGGTCGGGTAGACCAGATCGCCCGATCCCGGCCGGGGCAGCGGGGCGGGCAGCCGCCAGGCGGGCCACTGGCCCAGCCGCTCGCCCAGCTGCCCCGAACCCGTCGGCAGCACCGCGAGCCACAGCGCCAGGATGACTCCCACCAGCGCGTTGCCCATGTCCGATCCCCTGATGCGGGAACTCGATCATTACGTGGTGCTGGAGCCGGCCGGGGGCGAGCAGATCCTCACGGCGGCCGAGACGCTCAGCTGGCTCGAGAGCCAGCTCGCCGGTCTGAGCAGCGTGCCGGCGGACCTCGCCGGTCTGGACGGCGCTCGCGCCCGGGCCGAACGCCTGCTGGAAACGGCCTGTGAACTGGAGATCGAGCCAGGCAGGGCCGTCCAGTGGTTCGCCGTGCGGCTGGATCCTCCCGGGGCCGGTGGTTAGTTGAGGGAGTGGGTCAGGGCTCCGTCCCCGTCGCGCAGCAGCACGGGATCCTCCGGGGCGCTGGGACGTTCCCGCAGGATCGACGGCAGGTCCCGCAGGATCATGGCGGCCACGGCTTCCGGCCCCTGCCCGCCGGCCTGGCTGATCCGCAGGTCGGCCTGGGCGTACAGCGGGCGTCGGGTCGCCATCAGGGCCGCCAGGCGCTCGGCCGGATCGGCGGCGGCCATCAGGGGGCGTGGCGTGGGGTCGTGGGACAGCCGGCTGAGCAGCAGGGGCTCGGGCGCATCCAGCCAGATCACCACCCCCTGGTGCATGTGTCCCCAGTTCTGCGGCCGGGTCACCGCCCCACCCCCGGTGGCCACCACGAGGGAGTGCCAGCCGCTGATCTGACCGAGCACGGAGGTCTCCAGCTCCCGGAAACCCTCCTCGCCATCGGCGGCGAAGATCCGGGGGATCGGGCGACCGGCCGCCGCCTCCAGCACCTGATCGGCATCGATGAAGCGATAGCCCAGGGCTTCGGCCAGGGGACGGCCGACCGCGCTCTTGCCGCTGCCCATCATCCCCACCAGGTACAGGTTGAGGCCCTGCAGGCGCCGGGCCAGCCCCTGGTGCTCGGTTGCGACCATGGCCTCTCCCTCGGCAAACAGGCTTCGTTTCTAGGATGGAGCCCCAGCGTTCGAGCCCCATGACGGCACGTGCCAGGCCGGCCCAGGGCGTCGCGCCACCCATCCAGGGGAATCTCTCCGGAACCGCCGTCTCCCGCGGTCACGGCCAGGGACGGCCCTGTCTGATCACCCGACGGGCCATATTCAGCGCCAGCCACCACTACTGGCTGCCGGAACTCTCCGAGGAGGAGAACCTCGCCCGCTTCGGTCTCTGCAGTCTGGCCCCGGGCCATGGCCACAACTACGAGCTCATCGTGGCGATGGCCGGTCCCCTCGATGCCGACGGGATGGTGCTCAACCTCTCGGAGGTGAAGCACGCCATCCGCTCCGAGGTGACCGCCCAGCTCGATTACCGCTTCCTCAACGCGGTGTGGCCGGAGTTCGATCTTTCCCGCCCGGAGGGCACCCTCCCCACCACCGAAGCCCTGGGCCGTGCCATCTGGAGCCGCCTGGCGCCGTTGTTGCCCCTGGCCGGTCTGCGGCTCTACGAGCAGGCCAATCTCTGGGTCGACCTGCTGCCCCCCTCCCCGGACTCCCCCGACGCCTCCCTTCCCATGGAAGCCTTCCTCTCGATCCGCACCCACTTCGCGGCGGCCCATCGCCTTGCCCGTCCGGAGCTGAGCCAGGCGGACAACGAAGCCATCTACGGCAAGTGTGCCCGTCCCCACGGCCATGGCCACAACTACCTGCTGGATGTGACCGTGCGGGGGCCGATCGATCCCCGTACCGGCATGGTCTGCGATCTGGCCGAGCTTCAGCGCCTGGTCGACGACCTGGTGGTGGAGCCCTTCGACCACACCTTCCTCAACAAGGACGTGGAACACTTCGCCACCTGTGTCCCCACCGCCGAGAACATCGCCCTGCACATCGCCGATCTGCTCACGGCTCCGATCGCGGCCACCGGTGCCCGTCTGCACAAGGTGCGGCTGCAGGAGAGCCCCAACAACGCCGCCGAGGTGTTTGCCGAGATCCCCCAGCTCGAGATGGTGCCGGCCGCCCTGGAGGCCCTGGTCGCCCGCTGATCCACGCTCCCGTGCCCCTCGCCGCCGCCGGGTTGCCCACGCTGCGCCTGGTGCTGGCGATCAGCCTGGATGGCCGGCTCGCACCCCCCAGCGGTGGTGCGGCCCAGCTGGGAGGCCCGGGAGACCGCCGCGCCCTGGAGCAGGCCCTGACCTGGGCCGACGCCTGCCTGATCGGCGCCCGGACCCTGCGTCTCCACGGCGGCACCTGCCTGATCCACGCCCCCGATCTGCTGGCCCGGCGTCGGCAGCTGGGCCTGTCCCCCCAGCCCGCGGCCGTGGTGGTGAGCCGCTCGGGCGACGTGCCTGCCGGCCTGCCCTTCTGGGATCAGCCGCTGCAGCGCTGGTTGCTGGCACCGTCCACCGTCACCGCCCCGCCGGGCTTTGACCGCCACCTGGCGCTGGGGCCCTGGCGAGAGGCTCTGGCGCACCTGGCTCGGGGGGGCCTGGAGCGGCTCGTCCTGCTCGGCGGCGCCGCCCTGGCCGGGGCGCTGCTGGCCGAGGACCTGGTGGATGAGCTGCAGCTCACCCTCTGCCCGCTTCTGCTGGGGGGGCCAGCGCACTGGCTGGAGCTGCCGGCCCTGGACCATCCCTCCCACTGGGAGCTGCTCGAAGGCCGCGATCTGGGGGGAGGGGAGTGGCTCCTCCACTACCGCCGGCGTGCGTCACGCCCGGACCCCGGTGGTTAGGTTGCCCCGGCCGGACTGCCCACGCCATGGCTGAGCTGCTCGCCCGCTGGCACCGGTCCATCGCAGAGCTGCCGGAGCAGGCCTGGGATGGTCTGCTGGCCGATGATCTGCCCTTCTACCGCTGGCGCTGGCTGCGGGAGCTCGAGCACAGCGGCAGCGTGGTCCCCCGGGAGGGATGGCAGAGCTGCCATCTGGCCCTCTGGCGCGGCGAGCAGCTGCTGGCGGTGGCCCCGCTCTACCTCAAGGGTCACAGCTACGGCGAGTTCGTGTTCGATCAGAGCTTTGCCCAGCTCGCCGGCCAGCTGGGCCTGCGCTACTACCCCAAGTTGGTGGGCATGAGCCCGGTGAGCCCGGTGCAGGGCTACCGCTTCCTGATCGCGCCGGGGGAGGATGCCGCCGCACTGACGGCCCTGATGCTGGAGTTGATCGATGCCTTCTGCCTGGAGCACGGCATCCTCAGCTGCAACTTTCTCTACGTGGATCCCGCCTGGAGACCCCTGGCCGAGGCGGCGGGCTGTGCCGTCTGGATCAACCAGCAGAGCCAGTGGAGCAATCCGGGCCACGCCGATTTCTCGGACTATCTGGCCAGCTTCAATGCCAACCAGCGCCGCAACATCCGGCGGGAACGCAAGGCTGTCCAGGAGGCGGGTGTCCAGGTGACGCCGCTGGTGGGCGAGGCGATCCCGGCCCCGCTGGTGGAGCGCATGCACGACTTCTACGCCCAACACTGCGCCCGCTGGGGGCCCTGGGGCAGCAAGTACCTCAGCGAGGCCTTCTTCGCGGCGCTGGCCGCCGACCCGGGGCTGCGTCGCCATCTGGTGCTGTTCAGCGCCCATCGGGGCGACCCTGGTGAGCCCCTGGCCATGTCCCTGTGCGTGCGTGGCGGGGACCATCTGTGGGGCCGCTACTGGGGCAGTGATGTGGACCTCGACTGCCTCCATTTCGAGGTCTGTTATTACGCCCCCATCGCCTGGGCCATCGAGACGGGCCTGGCCCACTTCGACCCCGGGGCAGGCGGCAGCCACAAGCGGCGCCGTGGATTCGTGGCCCAGCCGCGGGTGAGTCTCCACCGCTGGAGCGACCCACGCTTCGACACCATCCTTCGCAACTGGCTCCCCGGTGCCAATGCCGCCATGGCCCGCGAGATCGAGGCCATCAATGCCGAGCTGCCCTTCAACGCTGCCTACGATCCCCCCCATGTCCCACAGTCCATCGCCACCGCCGTGCCCCCAGCGCCCGGCTGAGGATCGTCCCCCGCTCTCGAAGCGGCGCCAGGAGCTCGACGACGGGCTCTCGGGCCGGGTGATCGCTCTGGATCCGGCCGGGTATTTCCTGATCAAGCTGGATCGGGACGCCGGCGAGCTGATCGCCGAGCATTACGGCAACGGCATCGACGCGCGGGGTCTGGCGACCGATCCCGACACCGGCGAGGTGCTCAGCTGCCGGGGCGGCGGTCCCCGCCAGCCCCTGGCGATCTACCGGGGGCGCACCGCCAAGGAACTGGGCATCGCCCTCACCGAAGGCGAAGACCCCCACCCCCTGAGCCGCCTCGACCACGCGCTCTACCTCGGCCGGGAACTGCAGAAGGCGCAGTGGTGCCTCGAGCAGGGTCTGGATTACATCCAGGACTGATCAGTCCGGACCAGGTGCACAGGCCGGGGTCTAGGCGGACACCAGCTCCGGCGCGGGCTTGCTCGACGGTTTCGGGGGCTCGGGGGGGAGCAGGGCCAGCTGGGCTTCGATCTCCCGCCGCACGATGGAGCGGTACTCCAGGAAGTGCTCGTTGTGAGCCAGGATCGAAATGAACCCCGTGAAGCGCTGGGGGTTGTGCCGTGCCATGCCGTAGAGCGCTTTCCAGAACCGCCAGCGGGTGTCGCGGCGGAAACCCTGGCGCCAGACGATGATGCCCAGGGCCCGGATGTCCACCCAGCTGGTTCCTTTCTGGCCGCTGCGCTTGTCCGGGATCAGGAACTCCCTGTACTTCTGGGGAGGCAGTTTCAGGAAGTAGTGGTAAACCCGGTCGATGTAGGCATTGGGCTCGTAAAGCCGGGAGAACGCCTCCACGTATTCGTTGGCGATGTCGCGGATCGGGCGCGTCGGCACGAAGTTGAGCAGGTTGGTCTGATTCACGCCCTTCGCTGCGGCGGAGTCCTGAATCAATCGCCCCTCCCGCTCCAGGCGATGCCACAGGGCCGTGTTGGGGAGGGCCTGCAGCATCCCCATCATCGCGTGGGGAATGCCGGTGCGGGTGACGAAATCGACGATCCGATCGCCCGCCCCCTGCTTCTCACCGTCAAACCCGATGATGAAGCCGGCCATCACCCGCAGACCGTAGGAGGTGATGCGGTCGACTGATTCATCGAGGGAACTGCGGGTGTTCTGGCGCTTGCCGGCGGTTTCGAGACTGGCTTCGTCCGGTGTTTCGATGCCGAGGAACACGCTCTCGAAGCGGCACTCCACCATCATCTGCATCAGGTCTTCATCGGCGGCCAGATCCACGGAGGCCTCCGTGGCGAAGCTGAACGGATACCCGTGCTCGATCTGCCACTGCTTGAGCGCCGGCAGCAGACGCTTGACGTTGCGCTTGTTGCCGATGAAGTTGTCGTCGACGAGGAACACCGACCGGCGCCAGCCCAGGTCATACAGACGCTGCAGCTCCGCGATCAGTTGGTCAGGTTCCTTGGTGCGGGGTTTGCGCCCGTACAGCACGATGATGTCGCAGAACTCGCACTGGAAGGGGCACCCCCGCGAGAACTGCACCGACATCTCGGAGTAGGCCTCCATCTCGAGCAGATCGAAGCGTGGAATCGGCGTACCGGTCACATCCGGCTTCTCGCCGCCGGCGTTGAACCGGCCGCTGCGTTCGCCCCGTTCGATCGCCTCGATGAACAGCGGCAGGGTGATTTCCCCCTCGTCGAGCACCTTGAAATCGGCCAGATCCAGTTCCGGGGCATCGGGCGTGGAGCTGGCGAAGGGGCCCCCGACCGCCACGGGCAGGCCCCGGGCCTTGGCCCTCGCGATCTGGGCGGCCATGTCGTCCTTCTGGACGATCATTCCCGAGATCACCACCAGCTCCGCCCAGGTCCACTCGTCTTCGGTGACCTCCCGGACGTTCCGGTCCACCAGCTTCATCGGCCACTGCTGGGGGAGCAGGGCGGCCACGGTGACCATTCCCAGGGGTGGGAGCAGCACCTTGCGGTTCACCAGTTCCAGGATTTTTTCGTAACTCCAGAACGTCTTGGGAAATTCCGGGTAGATCAGCAGAGTGCGCATGGAGGAATCCGAGGGGCAGACGAGAGGAGTGCCCACGAAGCGTCCGAGGCCCATGGGCCTCGGCAAGGCCCGCTCCAGACCCGATCGACCCCTGCACGGTGGCGGCGGCTCAGCTTCGTGGCAGCTGCGGAGCGATGAAGCCAGTGCTCTGGGCTACCCCCTGGATTGGGTGAGACCCAACCCTAGGGATCCCGGCCACCCGCTGCCGCCCATCCCCGGGCTCTGCTGTAATGGCCCCACGTAATTGCGTTGAAACCGCCATGGGTGCCGCGATCTATCTGGCTCTGGTGGGCGGTGGCCTCACCGCCGCGTTGCTGGCCTCCGTCGTGCTGCGCGGGATCAAGCTGATCTGAGCCAACCCCCGCTGATCTGAGCTGGAAGCCGCCCCGCCGTTCGCCCTACCGGTCGGGTTGCGCTTCTGATCCCGCTCAGCCCAGGGCTGGTCCCACGGCGGCCAGAGCCTCCTCCACCATGGCGGCGGCCCCGACCACTTCACCGATCAGGTCATAGGTGTCGGCTGCGGTGATCCGCACGGGCACCATCGTGCCGGGAGAGGCGCAGAGTCCTGCGGCCCCGGGGTGCACGCGGACTTCCCCGTCCACTTCCGGAGCGTACCGGGAGCAGCGGCCCAGCATCTCGCCGGTGCTGGGGTTCTCCTGCTCGATCAGCACATCCACGATCCGCCCGACCCAGAGGCTGTTGCGGGCGGCGGCGATCGGCTGCTGCAAGGCCATCAGCCGGTGCTTGCGCTCTTCCGCCACGGCGGCCGGAACGGGGTTGGGCAGGTCGGCGGCGGGGGTGCCGTCCTCGGGGGAGAAGGTGAACACGCCCACGTGGTCGAACTGCTGCTCGGCCACGAAATCGAGCAGGTGCTGGAAGTGCTCCTCGGTCTCGCCCGGGAAGCCCACGATGAAGGTGGTGCGCAGCACCGCCTCGGGCAGGGCGTCGCGGATCCGGCGCAGCAGCCCACCGGTGACCTGCGTCTGCCAGGGACGGTTCATGGCCCGCAGCACCTCCGGATGGCTGTGCTGCAGGGGCAGATCGAGGTAAGGGAGCACATTGGGCACCTCCCGGTAGGCGGCCAGAACTTCCGGAGTCAGCCCCGTCGGGTAGGCGTAGTGCACCCGGATCCAGGGGATCTCCACCGCGCCGAGGGCCCGCAGCAAATCGGCCAGCCGGGGCTCGCCATAGAGGTCGAGGCCGTAGTTGGTGGTGATCTGGCTGATCAACACCAGTTCCTGCACCCCCTGGGCGGCGAGCTGGCGGGCCTCGGCCACGATCGATTCGATGGGACGGGAGCGCTGATCACCGCGCAGCCTGGGAATGATGCAGAAGGCGCAGCGGTAGTCACAGCCTTCGGCCACCTTGAGGTAGGCCACCGCCTCGCTGGTGGTGCGGTAGCGCGGCAGGTGCTCATCGCCCACAAAGGTGGGCGTGGCGCTCACCTGGTTGACCCGCTCGCCGGCCTCCACCCTCTCCAGCACCGAAACGATGTGCTGGTAATCGCCGGTGCCCACGATGGCGCGGGCCTCCGGCAGGGATTCGAGCAGTTCCTCCTGGAAGTGCTGGGCCAGGCATCCCGCGATGATCAGCTCCTTCCCCTGGGCGGCCAGCTCCACCAGGGTGCGCACCGACTCCTCGCGCGCGTCCTGGATGAAGCTGCAGGTGTTCACCACCACCACGCTGGCGTCGCTCTCGTCGGCCGAGACCCCGTAGCCGGCTTCGGCCAGCAGTCCGAGCATGTGTTCGGTGTCCACCCGGTTCTTTTCACAGCCCAGGTGGGTGAACGCGACGGTTTTGCGGGGGGTGCTCATGGGCGGACGCCGGCCGATCCTCCACCCTATGGGGCAGGGCGGTGGCGTTGCTGCGAGAATCCGCCCACTGCCTGCTGCTCGTGACCTCCAGCCGCCTCAGCGATCGCCTCAGTTCCAGCCGCCGCCGCGCTGAACCCGCCAAGCGCTGGGTACGGGTGGCTCTCGCCGCGCTGGCCACGGTGGGTGCCATCGACACCGGCTCGATCACCCTGAAGCGATGGGGCTGGCTTGGCGCCCTCACCTGTCCGGGCGGCGCTGAGGGCTGCGACAAGGTGCTCAACAGTGCCTGGGGCACCCTGTTCGGCCAGCCCCTCTCGCTGTTCGGTTTCCTGGCCTACCTGGCCGTGGTGCTGATGGCGCTGCTCCCCCTGGTGCTGCGGGGTGACCTGCGCACCCGCCTGGGGGCCCTCAGCTGGTGGGGCCTGCTGCTGACCAGCACGGGCATGGCGGTCTTCAGCCTGCTGCTGATGGGCGTGATGGTGCTGAAGATCCAGGCCTTCTGCTTCTTCTGCGTGCTCTCGGCCCTGCTGAGTGTGGCGCTGCTGGTGCTCAGCCTGATCGGGGGCGACTGGGGTGACCGCGGCCAGCTGCTCTTCCGCACGATCCTGGTGGCCCTGGTGGTGGGGCTGGTGGGTCTGGGCTGGGCCGCTGCGGTCGATCGTCCGGAGGTCGTCACCGCGCGGGGTGTGCCGCCGGCGGTGCTCAGCGCGAGCACGCCCGAGACCCTGGCCTTGGCCGAGCACCTCACCAGCAGCGGCGCGGTCATGTACAGCGCCTACTGGTGTCCCCACTGCCACGAGCAGAAGGAACTGTTCGGCAAGGAGGCCACCGCCAAGCTCAAGGTGATCGAGTGCGCGCCCGATGGGCGCAACAGCCAGAAGGCCCTCTGCGACAGCAAGGGGGTGGAGGGCTTCCCCACCTGGGAGATCAACGGCAAGCTCGACGCCGGCGTCAAGCCCCTGGCCAAGCTCGCTGAACTCAGCGGCTACCGGGGCTGATCCTCCACCGGGCCTGTCCCACCCCCCACCGCGATGGTCCGGATGGAGCTGGCCAGCATCTGGGTCGTGTGAACGCGCCAGAAGGGCTGGGGAGCAGGGGCGTCAGTGCGGAAGTGCCCGCCCCGGCTCTCCACCCGGAACAGCGCCGCTTCGATCAGCAGCTCGGCAAGCACGAGCCGCTGATGCAGCTCCTGCAGATGCCGGACCCCCTGCTGGGTGGCGGCATCCAGGCTGAGCACCTGATGCGTCGGCTGGGTGTGCAGCCGCTGCCAACAGGGATCGGTCTCGACCTCCAGCCGCTCCCGCCGCACGTCCCGCAGGGCCGGCACCAGCTGGTGACCCTGCCGCTCCACCCCCGCCACCTGCCAGCAGCGGTCCCGCAGATAGCGGATCCTGGCTTTCAGGGCCACCGTGCTGGTGGCGGGGGGAGCCAGGACCTGCTCCGATCCGGGGCTGGCGAAGCTGCTGCCGGCGGGACCGCTGGACGTCAGCCGGATGTGGCGGAGTTGCCTGGCGAAGACCAGGCATTCCATCAGGGAGTTGCTGGCCAGTCGGTTGGCGCCGTGCACGCCGGTGCAGCCGAGCTCCCCCACCGCGTAGAGGCCAGGCACGGTGGTGGCAGCCCGCAGATCGGTGCTGACGCCCCCCATCCAGTAGTGGGCGGCAGGCGCAACCGGCAGCGGCGCGGCCGTGGGCTCCAGGCCGAGTTCGCGGCAACGGCCCAGGATCGTCGGGAACTGGCTGGCGAGACGCCGCTCCCCCACCGGTCGGAGGTCCAGCCAGAGATGGTCCACCCCCTGCTCGCGCATGCGCCGGGCGAGGGCGCGGCTCACCTGATCCCGCGGGGCGAGATCGCCGCCAGGCAGGCCCTCCACCGGACTGGCCCCGCTGCTGTCGAGCAGGCGCGCCCCTTCCCCGCGCACGGCCTCGGAGATCAGGAAATGGGGCGCTCCCGGCAGCATCAGGGCTGTGGGATGGAACTGCACGAACTCCAGATCCCTCACCTGGGCCCCCGCCTGCCAGGCCATGGCCAGGCCGTCGCCGCTCGACTGGGCCGGGTTGGTCGTGTGGGCGAACAGGTGGCCGCCGCCGCCGGTGGCCAGGACCACCGCCCTGGCCCGGAGCCAGTGGATGCGTCCGGCCTCGAGCACCTGCAGGCCGCAGCAGCGGCCGTCCTCCACCCACAACTGCAGGGCCACCACCCCCTGACGCTGATCCAGCCCCGGCCGCCGGCGCACTTCCCGCTCCAGGGCATCCACCAGGGCACCACCGGTCCGGTCCTGGGCGTGCAGCACGCGGCGGTGGCTGTGGGCGGCCTCGAGGGTGGTGCTCAGCGCGCCCCCATCGCGGTCGAAGGCCATGCCCAGCTCCAGCAGCCGCCGGACACAGGCCGGGGCTTCATGGACGAGCAGGTCCACGGCCTCCGGATCACACAGCCCTGCCCCCGCCTTGAGGGTGTCGGCCACATGGCTGGCGAAGCTGTCGTTCGGTCGCGTCACCGCGGCGATGCCGCCCTGGGCCCAGCGACTGGCGGAGCGGGGTGCCCGCTCCTTGTTGAGCAGCAGCACGCGCAGATCTGCGGGCAGCTCGAGGCAGGCCATCAGACCGGCGGCTCCGCCCCCGACCACAACCACATCCCAGTCGAACTGCGCCATCAAGGCTGGGGGCTTCCGGCAGCTGCCGGCATGAAAAAAGCCGCCGGAAGGCCCCGACGGCTTTCAACGGTGCGCTGAGCTTAAGCAGCGGGATCAGCGGTACTGGCCGTCGTTGATCCGGTCGAAACCTTCATTGAGCGCGATCGCCGGGGGGGTGACCGTGAAATTCTCCTTGTACTTGTTGAAGAGCTCTTTCTGGCGCTCGGTCAGGTCCAGTTTCAGCACGTCGTCGACGCTGTCGTAGGGCCCGCCCAGGACGATCTTGCCGGCCAGGGTGGGGTACATCCCCGGATAGTCCTGGAAGCGACGCACGGAACTGTTGTTGAGGTCAACCTTGTCGCCCCGTTCGGCGATCTTGTCGTCTGCCAGGTTCCGCAGCTCAGCGGCAACGGCAGCGGGGGGAAGGACCAGGGTGACCAGCAGGCCGGCCAGCACCACACCGCTCATCAACCAGGCAACCAGCCGTTTCATCACGACGACACTCCGTAGGTGGGCGGGAGACAGAGGTGGACGAGCCACCGGCTCACAACGCTACAGAAGGAGGCCAGGCTCCCGCTCGAGCCCGGACCAGCCTTTTGCAGATCTTCAGATCGCCGCCGGAGCCGGGGCCGCTGATCCGCTCGCCCCGGGCCGTTCCTGGGGGCGGGAATGGCCCCGCTCAGATCAGGCCGCTCAGCCGAGGTGCCAGCAGGGCGGCGAGCAGGAAGAGTCCATCCACGGCCAGGGTGGTGGCCAGGGCCGCACTGGCCACCCGGCCGGCCTCGCCCCGCTGCCACAGCCAGCGACTCGCCTGCAGCAGCAGCAGTGCACAACAGCCCACCAGGCTGAGGGCCGCGGGCTGCAGAACCTGTTCCGCAGCCCTGTGGAGCAGCTGGGCGGCCTCCGCCGGTGAGGCCGCCAGGGCCGCGGGCCAGAGGGGCATCAGCCCCGTGGCCGCGATGGCGGCGTCGGTGGCCGCCGTGCCGAGCAGGGAGCCCAGGTAGAAGCCGCAGGCCAGCCGCCAGCGGGGGATCGTGAGGCCGCCGAGGGCCAGCGGCAGGGCGATGGCCTCGATCGGCAGGTGCCAGAGCGGATGGAGCCGGGCCCAGCCCCAGAACAGTGAGCCCGCCAGCCAGCTGCCGGCAAAGCCGATCAGCAGCAGCCCGGCGTTTCGGCGCCCGGGTGCGTCGCACCGCTCCAGGGCCAGGCCGGCTGCCAGCAGCACGGCCGTGAACGCGGCGGCGCTGGCGGGGGAGATCCGCACCCAGGGGGCCTGCAGAAAGACCGGCAGGGTGACCAGCAGGGCGCTGCTCAGCACCAGGCCCGCGGACCAGGGACCACGGGACAGGGAAACCCACGCGGCCCAGCGGCCGCCCCAGGCAGAGCTGCCAGCGGGCGCCCAGGGCGCCGGTTCCACGGGTGTGGCAGGGGCCAGCGGTGTCGGGACCAGTGGCGCTGTGAGCGTGCTGGGACGGGCCCCGATCACCTGGCTTGTGAAGAAAGTTGTCCAACCTTAAGGGGTGAATCGCGCGCCCCTGGCCATAGGGTCAGCTCACACAGGGTTGGGGTGATGCAGCAGGCCGCTGGGTCGATCGGAGATCTGAGCCTCCTGGAGGCCTGCTGGCGTTCCCTGGTGCTGGGTGTGGTGCAGGGGCTCACCGAATTCCTGCCGATCAGCAGCACCGCCCATCTCAAGGTCGTGCCGGTGCTGCTGGGCTGGGGCGATCCCGGCGTCGCCGTCACGGCGGTCATCCAGCTCGGCAGCATCGCCGCGGTGATCGGTTACTTCCGCAGGGATCTGGCCCAGGTGCTGCAGGGGGTGGCGTGGGCCTTCCGCGATGGCCAGTGGCGCGATCCCGAGGCTCGGCTGGGCCTCGCCATCGCCCTGGGCACGGTGCCGATCGTGCTCGCCGGAATGGCCATCAAGCTCTGGGTGCCGGACTATGACCACTCACCCCTGCGCAGTCTCACCGCGATCGCCGTCGTCTCGATCGTGATGGCCCTGTTCCTTGCCCTGGCGGAGGGGCTGGGGAGCCGCCGCCGCCAGCTGCAGGCCGTGCGGCCCTGGGATGGGGTGGTGGTGGGCCTGGCCCAGATGCTGGCCCTGGTGCCGGGGGTCTCCCGATCCGGCAGCACCCTCACCGCCTCGCTGCTCGATGGCTGGCAGCGGGCCGATGCCGCCCGTTTTTCCTTCCTGCTCGGCATCCCGGCCATCACCCTGGCCGGTCTCGTGCAGCTGAAGGAGGCGCTGGCCACCCCCGCCGGCGGTGGCCCCATCCCGATGCTGGTCGGGATCGTCGCGGCTGCCGTGGTGTCCTGGGCGGCGATCGCCTGGCTGCTCCGGTACCTGCAGCGCAACAGCACCTGGCTGTTCGTGGCTTACCGCCTCCTGTTCGGGCTGGCGATCCTGCTGTGGCTGCGCGGCACAGTGGAGGGGTAGTGGAGCGGATCTGACCTGCGGCGGCCATGTGGAAGGAACCCTCCGCCGGCATCGCCCTGGCTGTCGCCGACGACGTGCAGCCCAGGCTGCCCCAGCCGGCCGTGGTGGCCAGCGTCGAACCTGGTTCGATCGGCGCCGAACTCGGCTTCGAGCCGGGAGACCGGTTGCTGAGCATCAACGGGCGCCGTCCCCGCGATCTGATCGACCTGCAGGTCCTGGTCGGGGAGGAGGAACTGGTGCTGGAGGTCGAGGACCCCAGTGGCACCCGTCACACCGTCGAGCTGGAGAAGGATCTGGATGAGGGGCTCGGCCTCGTGTTCACCGAGGCCCTGTTCGACGGGCTTCGCCAGTGCAACAACGCCTGCCCGTTCTGCTTCATCGACCAGCAGCCCCCCGGTCGGCGCCGCAGCCTCTACCTCAAGGATGACGATTACCGCCTGAGTTTTCTCTACGGCTCCTATCTCACCCTCACGAACCTCACCCCGGCCGACTGGCAGCGGATCGAGGAGCAACGGCTCTCACCGCTGTTCGTCTCGGTGCATGCCACCGATCCGGCGCTGCGCAGCCGCCTGCTGGTCAACCCCCGGGCCGGCCTGCTGCTGGAGCAACTGCAGTGGTTCGCCGACCGCGACCTGCAGATCCATGCCCAGGTGGTGGTCTGTCCCGGCCTCAACGATGGTCCGGCCCTGGAGCGCACCCTCACCGACCTGGCCGGCTTCGCCACAGGGGAGTGGCCTGCGGTGCTCTCGGCGGCGGTCGTGCCTGTCGGCCTCACCCGGTTCCGGCCTGCCGGGGATGCCCTGATCCCGGTGGATCGCGCCTGTGCCCGTCGGGTCATTGCCCAGGTGGAGCCCCTGCAGGAGCAGTTCCGCCGGCAGCTCGGCAGCCGGTTCGCCTGGCTTTCGGATGAGTGGTATCTGCTGGCAGGTTTGCCGCTGCCGCCCCGGGATCAGTACGAGGACCTGCCTCAGCAGGAGAACGGTGTCGGCAGCATCCGCGCCTTTCTCGAGGATCTGGATCGGGCGACCCGCCAGCTGCCCACCCATCTGGCGCGGCCACGCCGACTGAGCTGGGTTGTGGGCCGGCTGGTGGCCGAGGCGCTCCAGCCGGTGGTGGAGCGCCTCAACCGGGTCGAGGGCCTGGACCTGGTGCTGCATGGGCTGCCGAGCCCCTACTGGGGGCAGGACCAGGTGGTGACCGGCTTGCTGACCGGGGCCGATCTGCTCGATGGGCTCAAGGGTCGGGATCTGGGGCAGTGCCTGCTGCTGCCCTCCGTGATGCTGCGCCAGGGCGAGCCCGTCTTCCTGGATGACATGAGCCTGGAGCGCCTGGAAGCCGAACTGCCCGTTCCGGTGCAGCTTCTGACAGGTGCGGACGACTTGGTGGCCTCTTGTATCGGCAAATCTGTCCAGGATCCGTAAACTCCGCAACAAAGGCTCGAAACACGGCGTGTTCCATACCGCATTCCGGCTGGCCCTGCTTGGGCTCCTGGGGCTGCCCCTGACGGCCGCTTCAGTCAGGGCCGAGGAGGTTCGCGAGGATCCCGCCCCGACCGCCGAGCTGGCGGCCCCGGCCGTTGGCGATCCGCTCGCCCAGGCCCCCGCGTCCGAGACCGCCGGGGCGGAAGCTTCCCCAGCCGAAGTCCAGGACAGCGCCGGTGGCTCCACCCAGATCCTGCCGTGGGCCCCGGATGTCAAGGGATCCAGACCACGGGTGAACCCCGAGATCGTCGCGCCAGCCGCCACCGAGCTCCTGGCCCCCCTGCGGGCCCTGCCCTCCCCCGATTCCCTGGCCCTGCCCACCCGACCCGATCAGGTCACCATCCAGGAGCTGCGGCCCCTCAGCCTGAGTGAGATCGAGAACCTGGCTGAGGTGAACAACCCCAACCTCAAGGCCATTGCCAGCCAGGTCGACCAGGCCCAGAGCAACCTGCGGGCCCAGATCGCCCTCTGGTATCCGAATCTGAACCTGGAGGCGACGGCCCTGCCCACCTACACCACCGGCCAGCGGCGCGACAACGTGCGCCTGGGGGGTACCCAGGTCACCAACGAAGACCGCTGGGCGGCCGGTGTTGCGATCACGGCCCAGTGGGCTCTGATCAACCCCCAGCGCACTCCCTCGATCGCTGCGGCCCGTGACCAGTTCGAGAGGGCCAAGTACCAGTACGTGATCGGTCTGCGCGAACTGCGCCTTCAGGCCGCCCAGGCCTACTTCAACCTTCAGCAGCGGGACGACCAGGTGCGCATCGGCCAGGAGTCGGTGCGGGCCTCATTGATCAGCCTGCGGGATTCCCGGGCCCGGTTTCAGGCTGGTGTGGCGACCAAGCTCGAGGTCCTGGAGGCCGAGACCCAGCTCGCCCGCGACCAGCAGTTGCTCACCACCGCCCTGGCCGAGCAATCCATTGCCCGCCGCACCCTGGCGGCCCTGCTGGATCTGCCCCAGAACGTGACCCCCACGGCCGCAGACCCTTCCCGTGTGCTCGGGGTATGGCAGCCCTCCCTGCAGGAGAGCATCGTGGCGGCCTATGCCTTCCGCGAGGAACTCGACCAGGCCCTGCTCGACATCTCGATCGCCAACAGCCAGGCCAATGTGGCCCTTGGCGAGATCCAGCCGTTCCTGAACATCTTTGCGGGCTTTGAGTCCACCTGGTTCGATGGCGACCAGGGCACGGGTGACTTTGTGGTCAGCTCCGGTAACGCCTACGACACCTCCGTTGGCCTGAACCTCTCCTGGCGGCTGTTCGATGGCGGGGCCGCCGCTGCCCAGGCCCGCCAGAGCAAGCAGCTGGCCCAGGAGAACACCTTCCGCTTCGCCGAACGGCGCGATTCCATCCGTCAGGAGGTGGAGGAGAGCTTCTTCAACCTCGAGAAGAACAACCGCAACATCACGACCACGGCACGGGAAGTGCTCTCCGCTCGAGAGTCCCTGCGCCTGGCGCGCCTGCGCTTCCAGGCCGGTGTCACCACCCAGCGGGAGGTGGTCGACAACCAGCGCGACCTCACCCAGGCCGAGGTGCGTTACGCCCAGGCCATCACGGAATACAACGTGAACCTGGCCGAGTTGCGCCGCCGCACCGGTCTCGATCAGATCGCGGCCTGCCCCAGCCGTGCGCTCTCGCCGATCAAACCGGATGCGGCGGCCGATGTGCCGGTGGAACCCACCCCGCTGCTGCCGGCCTGCCAGGCCTCGAGTCCAGGCCCCCTCTGAGCGGTGCTTCCTTCAATGCCGCGGGCTGTCCCAGGACCCCGCTCCCTGGGATTGCTCCCGACCCTGCGGCTCGGTCTCTTCCAGGCCTGTCTGGGCTGCCTGGCCGTGGTCTTCGCCGGGATGCTCAACCGGGTGATGATCAGTGAGCTGAACTTCCCCGGCCTGCTGGTCGGAGGTGCCCTGGCCTTCGAGCAGTTCGTCTCCCCCGCCAGGGTGCTGTTCGGCCAGCTGTCCGATTCCCACCCCCTGGCCGGCCGCCACCGGGTCCCCTACATCTGGATCGGAACCGCCCTCTTCTGCGGCCTTGCGGTGCTCTCCATCCCGCTGATCTTCCACGTGGCGCGGTTGCTGCAGGCCGGGGATTCCCTGGCGCTGGCCGCTGGGGTGGTGGCGTTGTGTGGTCTGTTTGCGGCCTACGGCCTGGCGATCTCGATGGCCTCCACCCCCTACCTGGCCCTGGTCATCGACCGCACCGACGAGCGGGAGCGCCCCCGGGCGGTGAGCATCATCTGGTGTCTGCTCACCGTCGGCATCGTGATCGGGGCGATCAGCATCGCCATCGGCCTGCGGGGCCTCGACGGTGTTCAGGATCCGGCCGTGCTGGAGCCCGTGCTGTTCGGCTTCATGGGCCGCCTGGTGGTGGTGGTGCTTCTGCTCACCGTCCTGGCCACCCTGGGCATGGAATCCCGAGGCGCCCCAGGCAGCCCCAGCCAGGCGGGCAGCCGCGACGATGGGATCACCCTGCGGCAGGCCTGGGCCCTGATCACCTCCAGCCGCCAGGTGCTCGTCTTCTTCCTGTTCCTGGTCTTGTTCACCCTGGCACTGTTTCTCCAGGATCCGATCCTGGAGAGCTATGGCGCCGAGGTCTTCGGCATGCCGATCGCCGCGACGGCCTCCCTCAACGCGCTCTGGGGGATCGGCACCCTGATCGGTCTGCTGCTTGCCGGTCTGTGGATCGTGCCCCGCCTCGGCAAGCTCGCCACGGCCCGTCTCGGCTGCCAGCTCATGGCGGCCAGCCTGCTGCTGCTGCTGCTGGCTGGTCTCACTGCCCGGGTTCCAGTGCTTCAGGCGGTGCTCTTCCTGTTCGGCCTGGCGGCCGGGATCGGCACCAACAGCGCCCTTGTGCTGATGCTGGACCTCACCCTTCCCGAGGCGGCCGGCACCTTTGTGGGGGTCTGGGGGCTGGCCCAGGCCATGTCCCGTGCGCTCGGCAAGGTGTTCGGTGGCGGGCTGCTGGATCTGGGCCGCTGGCTCCAGGATCTCACTGGTCTGGGGGCGACGGCGTTCCCCCCCTATGCCCTCGTGCTCGGGATTGAGGCGCTGGTGGCACTGGCGTCCCTGGCGTTGCTCGCCCGCGTCAATCTCCGCCAGTTCAGGGAGGATACGGGCAGAAGTCTCAGCAAGGTCCTGGCCCTCGAGATCGGATGACCCAAGCCCTCACGCGCTCTGCCCTGGATCCTGGACTGGCAGCCTTGATCGATCGGGTGGCGGAGCGTCAGCGGGCCGATTTCGGGCATGCGGTCTCCGACGTCAAGGCCGATGGCAGCCTCATCACCGCCTGCGATCGCTGGAGTGACGCCACCCTGGTGGAGGGGCTGGCGGCGTTGTTCCCCAATGAGGGGGTGCTGAGCGAGGAGGGGAACAAGCAGGTGCCGCTCAGCGACGCCTACTGGGTGGTCGATCCGCTGGATGGAACCACCAATTTTGCGGCGGGCATCCCCTACTGGGCCATTTCCCTGGCCCGCTTCGAGCACGGTCGTCCCGTGCTGGCCGTCCTCGATGTTCCTCCCCTGGGCCAGAGGATCGTGGCGGTGCGCGGCAAGGGGGCCTGGCGCAACGACAAGGTGTTGCGGCCTCCTTCCCTGCAGGCCCATCCCGCCGGCTGCGCCTCCCTCTGCAGCCGTTCCATCGGTGTCCTGCAGAAACTGCCCGACCGGAGGTTCCCCGGGAAGATCCGGCTGCTGGGCGTGGCCAGTCTCAACCTGGTGAGTGTGGCGATGGGACAGACCGTGGCGGCCCTGGAGGCGACGCCGAAGATCTGGGACCTGGCTGCGGCCTGGCTGGTCCTCAGCGAGCTCCAGTGTCCGCTGCGCTGGCTGCTCCGCTCGCCCGAGAACCTGGTGCCGGGCAGCGACCAGGCCGTGGCTGACTATCCGGTGCTGGCGGCCGATCGCGCCGAAACCCTGGAGCGCTTCATGCCCTGGGCGGAGGCCCTCCAGGCCCTTGCCGCCGATCCGTGAGGGGGCTGCTGCCCACGCGTGTGGTAGATTATTGGACTGCGCCCCAGAGCGGAAGCTGAGGGGTTAGCGGGGCTTACGGGATCAGGAGGCGCGAGCCGAACGGTGTTGTAAGTTTTCTGGGTCGCCGGGAGGCGACGGCCACCGAGAGCTCCGGGGAACCGGAGTGGAGGAGGCAGAACCTGGACAACCGAAACGTTTAGGAACTGACGCTTTCACTGCGTCACGGGGTTCCTGGAACAGGGGAGGAGCTGCTGAGTGGGCGACGGCTGAGAGGCTGGAGCTGCCTGGTGGTGAGGCCGCTGTTGTGGGGATGGACGTGACGAACGAGCAGTGAAGGTGTGAGGTCCCGTCAAAAGAAACAAGCGACTGGTGCTGCCACGCGAGCAGGGGGTGTCTTCTCACGAGAG
>NZ_JBKOUC010000025.1:0-44335 GCF_046764815.1 Aphanothece stagnina RSMan2012 | reverse complement strand
CAGGGTGGAGCCACCATCTCCAATGGCCTCACCGTTCAGGGCGGCGCGAGAATCGACAACCTCAACGTGACCGGCCCCGCCAGAATTGGCGGTCCGCTGACGGTGGATGGACCTTCCACCTTCAACAACGACGTGTCAATCAAGGGCGCCCTTTCAACCACGGGGCCCGTGACACTCAAGGGTCTTGCCAACAACGACAACTTCGCCGTTGACCGTTATCAGTCGGGTCAGCGACGGCTGCTCACGATCGATGGAAGCGGCAACACGGGTACCTCCAGGGTCACCGTTCCCCAGGTGGAGACCACCATCACCCGAACCGTGCCTCGCCTCGAAGATTCGGTGTACCAGCTGGGCAAGGCCGTGGAAACGACCGGGGCCATGGCGGCAGCCTTCTCGGCCGTGCCGGAGGTGACACTCCAGAAGGACGAGCCGGTGCGCTGTGGCTTCGGCGCCGGCGGCTTCGGCTCCCGGTACGCCCTCGCCGCGGGCTGTGCCGTGCGGGTGGCCGAGCGCCTGTACCTCAACGGTGCCCTCTCCTATGCCCCATCGGTCGATTACGGCTATGGATCCACCCCCTCGGTGGGCGGAAGGCTCGGGTTCTCCTTCCCCCTGGGCAGGATCGACAAATCGGCTGAGCCTCAGAGTGAGGAGGGCGCAGAGGGCAGCGAGGAGACGGATTCCACCACCTCGCAGGAGATTCAGAAGGATCTCATCGCGATGAAGAGCGAAATTTCAGAGCGCGAGAAGGAAATCGAGGCTCTCAAGCAACAGTTGGTGGCTCTCACATCCCAGGCCGGTGGTGGCAAGAATGCAGAGCTTGTTGCCTTACTGCAGAAGCGGATCGAGGAACTGGAAGCCGAGAAGCGTCGCAGCGACAGTGAAGATCAGCGCCAGAACGGCTTGATCCAGGCCCTGCAGCGCCAGCTCGCCGCTCAGCAGGCCCGGTTCAACGAGATGATGATCCAGATCCGGGCCCTGACGCCGGGTGGCGGGAACATCACCCCGGTGGTCAACCCCGTGGTCGACCAAGACACCAACGCTTCGCGCTAGAGGCGAACCCGTCGAAAAGACCTCTGCGCACCGTCTGATCCCCCCGACTCTTCCGATGAAACGAACCCTCCTGCTTGCCCTGCTGCTGTTCGCCACCCCTGCCCTGGCGCAGACGCGTCCCAGCGATGCCCAGTTGCGCGAGCAGTTCCGCACCGACTTCCTGCGGGGTTGCCAGGCCGGTCGCACTCCTGGTGTGCGGAACCAGCGGAACTACTGCAATTGCTTCGTCAACTCCTACCTGGCCCGCTACAACGGCCAGACCCTGGGTGCTATCGCAGCCCAGGCCAACCAGCTCGGGGGCCGTGGTGCCGCCCTGGTGGATCTGATGATGTCGCCGGAACGCCAGGCCTGCGCCGCGCGAAGCTGAGCCGCCCAGCCATCCCCGAGCCGGGGCGTCAGCCCAGCCTGGCCAGCACCCGATCGTGCACCGCGGTCGAGTCGCGCAGGCGCCGCAGCACGGCCGGATCGGCTGGCCGGTCCAGGCAGGCGCGCCACCGGGTGGTGAGGTCGGTCGGGGCCGGCTGGTCCAGCGGCGTGCAGGGGCAGCCGAGAGCGGCGGCGGCGGCCTCCACCTTGGGGTCGTAGCTCAGCGCGGCCACGGGGGCTCCGGCGGCGGCGGCCAGGATCAGGCCATGCAGGCGCATGGCCAGCACGAGCCCACTGCCGGCACAGAGCCGCATCGCGTCGCGGGGTCGCTGCACGACCACCTCCCGGCTGCGTGCCGCCAGGGCAGCGCCGATCAGCCCCTGGGAGCGCAGCGCCGCCAGCAGGCCCCGGTCCTGATGGGCATGGAACGGCAGCCAGAGCAGCTCCCGCTCCGGCACCAGCTGCTCCAGGGCCTGCAACCAGGGGCGCCAGCCCTCCACGCCCAGCTGCGCGGTGGGGCGGAAGCAGAGCACGATCGGGCCGCCGTGGCCCCGCCACTCCTCAGGCTCGACACGCCACACCGGATCGCCACCCACCAGGGGCTCACCTCGCGCCCCCAGGCGCCGGGCCAGGGCCGCCGAGGCGGCATCCCGCCAGCTCATGGCGCTCACGAGCGGCAGCACCCCCCGCATCAGCCAGCGGCTGGCCCCACGGCGCAGCGGGCCCAGGCCCTGGCCCCAGAGCAGCACTGGCTTCCCCTGCGCCCGGGCCACCACCACCAGAGCCGCGTAGTACACGAGGCTGAGCAGGCTGGTGCTGTCCTGGAAGAGGCTGCCGCCGCCGAAGATCACGGCGTCACTGGGGCCCACCGCCGCCAGCACCGCCCCCAGGCTGGTGCGGTCGACGCAGGCCACGCCATAGCGGCGTTGCAGCAGGGCCTGATCCCGCGCGGTGACGGTGGGCCGGCACCGCGCCGGCAGGCTGGCCAGCAGCACCTCCAGCAGGGCGTCGTCCCCGAGGTTGTGCTCGCCGTAGTAGCCCACCAGCAGCGGGCGGTGACACAGGGGCACGGGGCGAAGCGCAGCGGTGGGGGCCATGCCTACCACCGCGGGCTGCCGGAAACCTGCTCACGCCGGGGCACCGGCGCGCCGAACCAGGCCGCCAGCACCCCGGCGCCAAAGCCCGAGGCGTGGCCGATCCAGCTCACCCCGGCCGGGCTCAGCAGCGGCACCAGCGCGGGCAGCAGTCCGCCATAGGTCGCGATGCAGAACACCGAAAGCAGGATCGGCCAGGGGCGGCGCTCCACCAGGCCCACCGCCATCAGATAGCCCAGCAGGCCGTACACGACCCCCGAGAGGCCATGGCTGGCGTTGTGCCAGAGCAGCCACACCGGCAGGGAACACACCAGCACGGCGGCCCACACGCGCAGGTAGGGGCGCAGGCCCCGCGTCAGCACCAGCCAGGAGAGCGGCAGGAACCAGAGGGAATTGCTGACCAGGTGGGCGAAGCCACCATGGCTGAACGGCGCCGTGAGGATGCCCCAGGCCGGTCCGCCCGGCACCAGCGGCAGGTTCCAGCGGCCGCCGAACAGGAGCTGGTCCACCAGTTCCTGCGTCCAGGCCACCGCCAGGATCAGCAGCGGCAGCAGCAGACGGGTGCAGAGGCCCATCGGGGCAGAACCCTCGCGGAGGGAGGAACGCGATGCCAGAGTCTGCCCATGCATGCCCTGTCCCTGCCGACCTGGTGGATCCACATCGCCTCGGTGCTGGAGTGGGTCGCCGCCATCGCCGCCGTTCAGCGCTTCGGGCTGCAGCGGGGTGAACCCGGCTGGCGCTGGCTCAGCCTGGCGATGCTCCCCGCCCTGGTGAGCGCCATGGCCGCCTGCACCTGGCACCTGTTCGACAACCCCCCCGAGCTCAAGGGGCTGGTGGTGTTCCAGGCCGCGAGCACCCTGGTGGGGAACGTCACCCTGGCGATCGCCGCCTGGAACCTGCTGCGGCTGCAGCGCCTCAGCCTGCGCGCACCCCGATGACAGGCCTGCTCGAGCGGCTCGGATCGGTGGATCCTGCCCCCCTGTTCGTGCTCTCCCTGGTGCCCTACCTCGCCTTCCTCTGGTGGGCCCGCCAGGTGGAGGCCTTCCCGCGGCTGGCGCTGCGGGGATTTCAGCTCACCCTGGTCTTCGTGGCGGTCACGATCGGCGCCGCCATCGTGGCGGAAGTGTCGTTCGGGCGACAGCTGGCGGATGTCGATCCGCTGCACGGCGGGGCGGAAGCGTTTCTCACCCTCGCGAACCTGCTGGTGGCCATCGGCTTCATGGGAGGCTCCCGCCCCGGCGAATCAGCCGAGGGCAGCGCCGGGAGCGACGCTGCTGGCATGAACAAGTCTTAAGCGGTGGCGGCAGGCGCTGCCCTCGCCCGGAAGATGGGGCGTCGGCTTGTGATCCATGTTCGCTCCGCTTCTGGCTGTGGCCCCCGCCACCATCACCTGGTCGCCGAAGGTGGCGCTCGTGATGATCGTCTGCAACGTGATCGCCATCGCGATCGGCAAGGCCACCATCAAGCAGCCCAATGTGGGTCTGCAGCTCCCCAACTCCGCCATGTTCGGTGGCATGAGCCATGGGGCCATGCTCGGCACCCTCAGCCTCGGCCACATCCTCGGCATCGGCACCATCCTGGGCCTGGCCTCCCGCGGCGTCGTCTGAGGCGCCGGTTGAGTTGCCCGTTGAGGCCCCAGCCGATCAACGCCGGCCGAGCAGATACGGCAGGGCCTTGAGGCCGTAGCGCTCGAAGCGGTACTCGAACAGCAGGGCGGAGAGATCCTCGGCCCTGCACCCCTCGAGGGTGCTGAGGAGCCGTTCCAGGCGCCGGTCCCCCTCAGCGTCGGCAAGGCCCAGCCAGGTGCGCCGGGCCAGCCGGCCACTCAGGTTCCAGCGCCAGCCCAGTTGCCGTCGCAGCCGGCGGCGGTAGCGCCGCAGCAGGGTGGAGGCATCCGCCGGCCGCCCGCGGCGCTCCTGACGAACGGCCTGGATCAGCAACGGTGCCAGCAGATCCGCGCTGAGCAGGGCGTGACGGATGCCCTCACCACCCAGCAGGTTGGCCGTGCTCACCGCATCCCCCAGGCCCACCAGCCTGCCCCGACCGTGCGCCTCCCGCCGGGTGATCGTGCTGCGGATCCGGCCGCCGTGCCGGTCGAGCACGGCGGCGTCCTCCAGGCCGGTGCGCGTCAGCAGCTGGCGCAGATCGGCCCCCAGAGAGGGTGAGCTGCCCTCCGGAGGCTCCAACCGGCACACCCCCACCTTGAGCTGGCCGCGGGCCATCGGAAACACCCAGCCATAGCCCTGCTGGACCCAGCCGCTGCCCAGAAAGAATCCCAGCCGATCGGCCCAGGCGCGCCAGGGCCCGGGCCCGACCTCCAGCAACCACTCCACCCCGCGCCCCACCACCAGGGGATCGCTCGCTGCAGCGGGCTCCCCCAGCAGCACCCGGCGCTCCCCGCTGGCATCCACCACCCAGGAACTCTCCACCGGCGTGACGCTGCCATCGCCGCCGCGCAGCCAGGTGCGCAGGCCAGCCGCTCCGGCAGGCTCACAGGCCAGGGCCGTGCTGCCCAGCAGCAGACGGCCCCCGCCGGCCTCGGCCGCAGCGGCCAGCCAGCGGCGCAGGGCACCGAAATCCAGCACCGCACCGAGGGGTTGTGGCGCCATCCACTCCCGCGGCGATCCGTCCGGCCCCACCAGATGCCAGCCACGCCAGCTGGCCGCGACCACGCTGGCCGGGATCCCGAAGCGCTTCACCGCCGAGAGCGGCAGGGCGGCACTGCTGAAGGCTGCATCCGTCAGGCGCTGCAGCCGCTCCACCAGCAGCACCTGCACCCCCGAGGCGGCCAGCTCAGCGGCCAGGCGACCACCGCCTGGACCGGCGCCGACGATCAGAACCTCGCAGCGCTGGGGATGGCTCAGACCGCCAGGGGCTTGACCGGGGTGGCCTTGGTGAGCACGGCCCCGAAGCGCTCCAGGATCCGCTCCGCCATCTGGGTGGGGGTGAGGCCGAGGGCCCGCTTGCTCTGGTCCGGCGAAGCATGGTCCACCAGCACATCGGGAATGCCGATCCGCAGCACGGGCACCAGCACCTCATGGTCGTTGAGCGATTCGCAGACCGCCGCTCCGAAGCCGCCGGCCAGGCAACCCTCTTCCATCGTCACCACCCGTCCGATGCGGCGGGCCATGGGCAGGATCAGGGCCTCGTCCAGGGGACGCAGGAAGCGGGCGTTGATCACCGCCGCCCGCACGCCGTGCTCCTGGAGCAGACCGGCGGTGGCCAGGGCCGGATGCACCATGGCGCCGTAGGCCACGATCAGCAGGTTATCGCCGTCGGTGAGCAGCTCACCGCGTCCGATCTCGAGCGGTTCGAACCCCTCTTCGGCCAGCGGCACCCCCTCGCCCTCGCCGCGCGGAATGCGCAGGGCGCAGGGGCCGTCGTGGTGGATCGCGGTGATCAGCATGCGCTGCAGCTCCCCCTCGTCCTTGGGCGCCATCACGGTGAAGTTGGGCACGCAGCGGAGGTAGCTGATGTCGTACTGGCCCTGGTGGGTGGGGCCATCGGCCCCGACGATGCCGGCGCGGTCCATCACGAACGTGACCGGCAGCTTCTGGATACCCACGTCGTGGATCAGCTGGTCGTAGGCCCGCTGCAGGAAGGTGCTGTAGATGGCGCAGACCGGCCGCAGCCCCTCGCAGGCCATCCCGGCGGCCATGGTCACGGCGTGCTGCTCGGCGATGCCCACATCGAAATACTGGGCCGGCAGGGCCTTCTCGAGCAGGTCGAGGCCCGTACCGGTCGCCATGGCGGCGGTGATGCCCACGACCCGGGGGTCGAGTTCGCAGATCTTGACCAGGGTCTGCCCGAACACCTTGCTGTAGCCGGGCGGCTTGGGCTTGCTGGAGGGATAGGCCTTGCCGGTGGTGAGATCGAAGGCGCTCTGGGCGTGGTAGCCCACCTGGTCCTCCTCGGCGTAGGCGTACCCCTTGCCCTTGGTGGTGGCGACGTGCACCAGCACGGGCCCCTCGGTGCGGTGCGCCTGCTCGAAGGTGCGCACCATCTCGGCGATGTCGTGCCCGTCGATCGGGCCCATGTAGGTGAAGCCGAGCTCCTCGAACACCGCTCCCACCTTCGGCACCGCCAGGCGCCGCATCGATTCCTTGAGGTTCTTCAGCTCGGGGGGGAGTTCGCCGTGCATGAACGGCAGATGCTTGATCGCCTCCTCGGCGTTGTCGGTCAGGAACTGCACCGGCTTGCTGTGCCGCATGCGGTTCAGGTGGGTGGAGAGGGCCCCCACCGGCGGACTGATCGACATGTCGTTGTCGTTCAGCACCACCAGCAGGTTGGTGCGGGGCAGGTGGCCGGCATGGTTGATGGCCTCGAGCGCCATGCCGCCGGTGAGGGCGCCATCGCCGATCACCGCCACGCACTTGAAGCTCTGGCCCAGCCGATCGCGGGCCAGGGCCATGCCCAGGGCCGAGGAGATGGAGGTGCTGGCATGGCCGGCACCGAAATGGTCGAAACGGCTCTCACTCCGCTTGAGGTAGCCGGCCACGCCGCCCTGCTGGCGAAGGCTGTGGAAATCCTTGTAGCGGCCGGTGATCAGCTTGTGGGGATAGGCCTGGTGGCCCACGTCCCAGACGACCTTGTCGTGGTCGAGATCGAGGGTCTGGTACAGGGCCAGGGTGAGTTCCACCACCCCCAGGCCGGGGCCGAGGTGGCCGCCGCTGGTGCTCACCACCTCCAGATGGCGCTCGCGGATCTGCCGGCCGATCGCTTCCAGTTCGGCGGTGCTGAGGCCGTGCAACTGGTTGGGGTGGCTCAGCTCGCTGAGATGCATCACGACCCTGGAGTTGGGGTCAATCTAGGGGGTTCCCCTGGCCCACCCGTGTGGATTGCGACACTGGATGGATGAGCCAGCCGTCCTGGAACCCCGCCGCCCGCCGGAACCCTGCCGAGGCGGGGGAGGGCACGGAACCCTCCGCCTACCTGCAGCGGATCCTGCGGGCCCGGGTGTATGACGTGGCGATCGAATCCCCCCTCGATCCCGCGCCCAACCTCTCGGCGCGGCTGGGCAACCGCGTGCTGCTCAAGCGGGAGGATCTGCAGCCGGTGTTCAGCTTCAAGCTGCGCGGCGCCTACAACAAGATGGCCGGCCTCTCCCCCGCCGAACTGGAGCGGGGCGTGATCGCCGCCAGCGCCGGCAACCATGCCCAGGGGGTGGCCCTGGGCGCCCAGAAGCTCGGCTGCCGGGCGGTGATCGTGATGCCCGTCACCACCCCGGAGATGAAGGTCAGGGCCGTGGCGGCCCGCGGCGCCGAGGTGGTGCTGCATGGCGACAACTACGACGACGCCTGTGCCGAGGCCACCCGCCTCGCCGGGGAGCGCGGCCTCACCTTCATCCATCCCTTCGACGATCCCGACGTGATCGCCGGCCAGGGCACGATCGGCATGGAGATCCTGCGCCAGTGCTCGGCGCCGCCGGATGCGATCTATCTGGCCGTGGGCGGCGGCGGCCTGATCGCCGGGGTGGCCGCCTTCGTCAAGAGCGTGTGGCCCCAGGTGCAGATCGTGGGGGTGGAGCCGGTGGATGCCGACGCCATGGCCCAGTCGCTGGCCAAGGGTGAGCTGGTGCGGCTGGAGCAGGTGGGGCTCTTCGCCGACGGCGTGGCCGTGCGCCAGGTGGGCATCCACACCTTTGCCCTGGCCCAGCGGCTGGTGGATCGCATGGTGACCGTGGACACCGACGCCATCTGCGCCGCGATCAAGGACGTGTTCGAAGACACCCGCTCGATCCTGGAGCCCGCCGGTGCTCTGGCGGTGGCGGGGATGAAGGCGGACGTGGCCGAGCGCGGCCTGCAGGGCCGGACCCTGGTGGCGGTGGCCTGCGGCGCCAACATGAACTTCGATCGGCTGCGCTTCGTGGCCGAGCGCACGGAGATCGGCGAGGACCGCGAGGCCATGCTGGCGGTGGAGATCCCCGAACGGCCCGGCAGCCTGCGGGAGTTCTGCACCCTGCTGGGCACCCGCAACCTCACCGAGTTCAGCTACCGCCTGGCCGACCCCAGCCGGGCCCACATCTTCGTGGGGGTGCAGACCAGCGGCAGCCGCGACGAGCAGGACCTGATCCACGACCTGCGCGGCGCCGGCTTCGCCTGCCTGGATCTCTCCAACGACGAGCTGGCCAAGCTGCACCTGCGCCACATGGTGGGCGGTCGGCTGCCGGCGGCCGCGCTGACCCCCGGGGTGCAGGAGCTGCTCTACCGCTTCGAGTTTCCGGAGCGGCCCGGGGCGCTGATGCGGTTCCTCACCAGCCTCCATCCCAACTGGAACATCAGCATCTTTCACTACCGCAACCACGGCGCCGATGTGGGACGGATCGTGGTGGGCGTGCAGGTGCCGGAAGCGGAGATGGCCGCCTGGCAGGACTTCCTCGACGGCCTCCACTACCACTATGTGGATGAGAGCGCGAACCCCGCCTACCAGCTGTTTCTCGGTGCCATGCCCCCTGGCGTCGAAGGGGCCGCCGTCGGTGCGGACCCCCTGCCCGCCCTGGCCTAGTTGCGGTACCTTGCGGGCTCTGAGCGCGGCATCGCCATGACCAGCGCCCCCGTGATCAGCTCCCCGGACAGTGGCGCCCCAGAGACTGGCGGCCCAGGGAACACCGCCCATTGCAGCGGCGTCGGCCTGTCGCTGCCGGCACGCCTCGAAGCGATCCTCTACCTCAAGGGCCGGCCCCTCAGCCTCGGGGAGCTGGCCGAGATCGCCGGCACCACGCGGGAGGAGGCGGAGCTGGGTCTGATCACCCTGATGGCCGACTATGCCCACCGGGACACGGCCCTGGAAATCCGCCAGGAGGGGCAGCGCTACGGGCTCCAGCTGCGCGAGAGCCTCGGCGATCTGGTCCAGAACCTGCTGCCCGTCGACCTCTCCACCGCCGCCCTGCGCACCCTGGCCACCATTGCCCTGAAGAAGCGGATCCTGCAGTCCGACCTGGTGGAGCTGCGGGGCTCAGGGGCCTACGAGCACATCAAGGAGCTGCTGGCTCAGAACTTCATCGAACGCCGGCGCCAGAGTGAGGGCCGCTCCCACTGGCTCACCCTGAGCGAGAAATTCCACCGCACCTTTGCCGTGCGGGCGGACGAACTCCAGCCCCGGCCCCGCCAGGCTGCATAGAGTCAGCGCATCCTTCCCGTTTCCATGGAAGCCATCGCCCTGGTGCTGAGCGTGCTCAGCCGCACCCTCTCGATCTACTCGCTGATCCTGCTGGTGCGGGTGCTGCTGAGCTGGTTCCCGAACCTCGACTGGAGCAATCCGGTGCTCGGCACCGTGAGTTCGATCACCGACCCCTACCTCAATGCCTTCCGGGGTCTGATTCCCCCGATCGGGGGCCTGGATCTGTCCGCCATCCTGGCGTTTCTGGCCCTGAGCCTCGGGCAGCAGCTCCTGGGCACGGCCAGCGTCAGCATGCTGGCCGCCAGCTACTGATCCGCCAGCGCCTGCTCGAGGGGCAGGAGCTCGTCGTCCACGCCGGCCCGGCTGCGCACCGGAGCGCTGAAGCCCCGGGCCTTGACATTGCGGAACCGGATCGGCTCCGGCGTCCCGGACGGAACGGCCAGGCGCAGCGCAAAGCTCGAGGTTCCCGGCGGCACATCACCGATACTGCCCACCCGCGTGCGGTTCTGGAGCACCGGTTCGCCGCTGGAATCGACGATCAGGGCAAACACGTCGGTGTCGACCACCGCCTTGCGGCCCTCGTTCACCACCGTGCCCCTCAGGGCGTAGCAACTGGCCCCGGCCGGCCGCCGCAGCTCCGGCTGGGCCGCGATGTCATCCGCCGGGCAGGGCTCCAGCGTCACATCGCGCACCTGCAGATCGGCCGCCAGCGCGGGGGGCGGCACCAGCAGCACCAGCAGGCTCAGCAACACCATGCAGGCGGCTCGACGCAGCAGGGCCAGCGCTGAAGCTCTCGAGACCACTCTGTTGTTGTCCATGGGAGACGCGCCAGCGAAGGAAGGCCCAGCCGTTTCAGCCTCCCATGCGGGAACGGAAGACGCGCCTAACGGAAGATGCCCCTAGCGGTTGTCGCCGTCGCCGCCGATCACCTGGCGCGCCGCCCGGCTGGCCAGCTTCTCCAGGTTGGCGGCGGCGATGTCCGCCAGATCCAGATCCAGCTCGGTGGCCAGCTGGGCCACGTACCAGAGCACATCGCCCAGCTCCAGCCGCAGGGCCTGCACCACCTCATCGGTGAACACGCCGCCGCGATCGCGCAGCACCTTCTTCACCTTGTCGGCCACCTCGCCCGACTCGCCGCAGAGGCCCAGGGTGGGATAGATGGGATTGCTGCCGGCATCGGGATACACGGCTGTCTCACGGGAGCGCTGCTGGTAGGAGCGGAAGTCCATCGGTGGCAGCTCTGCGAGGGGGCCAATGGTAGTTTCGGCGCACCTTCGGCACCGCGATGCCCCAGCCCGATCTCACGCGTCGCACCAAGATCGTCGCCACGATCGGGCCCGCCACCGAATCACCCGAGCGGCTCAAGGAACTGATTCACGCCGGGGCCACCACGTTCCGTCTCAACTTCTCCCACGGCGACCACAGCGAGCACGCCGCCCGCATCGCCACGATCCGTCAGGTTTCCAATGAACTCGACGTCCACGTGGGCATCCTGCAGGATCTCCAGGGACCGAAAATCCGGCTGGGTCGGTTTGCCGATGGGCCGATCACCCTGGCCAAGGGCTCGCGTTTCAGCCTCACCTCCCGCGATGTCGCCTGCGACCAGACGATCGCCACCGTCACCTACGACAAGCTGGCCGACGAGGTGCTCGCCGGCAGCCGCATCCTGCTCGATGACGGCCGGGTGGAAATGCGCGTCGACGTCGTGGATGTGGCCAAGCAGACCCTCCACTGCAGCGTCACCGTCGGCGGAGTTCTGAGCAACAACAAGGGCGTCAATTTTCCGGACGTGCAGCTCTCGATCCGCGCCCTCACCGACAAGGACCGCACCGATCTGGCCTTCGGCCTGCAGCATGGCGTCGACTGGGTGGCGCTCAGCTTCGTGCGCAATCCGTCCGACCTGCAGGAGATCAAGGAGCTGATCGCCAGCCAGGGTCACGACACCCCGGTGGTGGCGAAGATCGAGAAGTTCGAGGCGATCGACCAGATCGACGACATCCTGCTGCTCTGCGACGGGGTGATGGTCGCCCGCGGTGATCTCGGCGTGGAGATGCCGGCCGAGGAAGTGCCGCTGCTGCAGAAGGAGCTGATCCGCAAGGCCAACAGCCTCGGCATCCCGGTGATCACCGCCACCCAGATGCTGGATTCGATGGTGAGCTGCCCCCGGCCCACCCGGGCCGAGGTGAGCGACGTGGCCAACGCGATCCTCGATGGCACCGACGCCGTGATGCTCTCGAACGAGAGTGCCGTGGGGGATTACCCGGTCGAAGCGGTGGCCACCATGGCCACCATCGCCCAGCGCATCGAGCGCGACTACCCGATGCGGGTGATCGACTGCCGCCTGGCCACCACCATCCCCAACGCGATCTGCCAGGCGGTGAGCACCATCGCCCGCAACCTCAACGCCGCGGCGATCCTGCCGCTCACCAAGAGTGGCGCCACGGCCCGCAACGTCAGCAAGTTCCGCCCCAGCACCCCGATCCTGGCGATCACCAGCGAAAAGCAGGTGGCCCGCCAGCTGCAGTTGGTCTGGGGTGTGAACCCCCTGCTGGTGCCGGAGCAGAGCTCCACGACCAGCACCTTCAGCCTGGCGATGGGCATGGCCCGGGAGCGGGGCTTCCTCCAGGACGGCGACCTGGTCGTGCAGACGGCCGGCACCCTGGCCGGGGTCAGCGGCTCCACCGATTTCATCAAGGTGGGGATCGTCACGGCGGTGCTGGTCCAGGGACTCGGCATCGGCAACGGCTCGGTCAGCGGGCGGGTGCGGCTGGTGGAGCGGCCGGAGGATGCCGCCGCCATTCAGACCGGCGAAATCCTGGTGGTGCACGAAACCAGCGCGGAGTACGTGGAGGCCTTCCGCAAGGCCAAGGCCGTGATCGCCGAGGTCGGCGGTGCTGACAGCCATGCCGCCGTGATCGCCCAGCGCACCGGCATACCGGCGATCGTGGGTGTCACCGATGCCATCGCCAGCCTGCGGGCCGGTGAGATCGTGACCCTCGACCTGCACCACGGCCTGGTGCATCGGGGGGCCCGCAGCCACAACGCCGACCCCACGGGCGCCATCGTCTAGGCAGGCGACCCCGCACCCATGGCCTCCAAGCTGCCCCTGCGCGAAACCGTGGGGATGGCCCTGTCGACCCTGCAGGCCAACCGGCTGCGCAGCCTGCTCACGATGCTGGGCATCGTGATCGGCAACGCCTCCGTGATCACCCTGGTCGGGGTCGGCAAGGGCGCCCAGAACCTCGCCGAGGGTCAGCTCAGCAACCTCGGCGCCAATGTGCTGTTCGTGGTGCCGGGCAACAACGACACCCGCCGGCAGGGCATCGACTTCCCCAAGACCCTGGTGCTCGAGGACGCCGAGGCGATCGCCGAGCAGGTTCCCTCGGTCAGACGGGTGGTGCCCCAGGTCACCCTGAGTGAAGTGGTGCAGGCCGGGGGGCTCTCCAGCACGGCCTCGGTGAATGGGGTCACGCCGGATTTCCTGCCGGTGCGGCAGTTCGAGATGGCCGGGGGGCGCTTCTTCACGGCCTCCGATCTGGATTCGGCCCGCAGCGTGGCCGTGATCGGTCCCGATCTGGCCAAGAAGATGTTCCCGGGTCGCGTCAGCGTCGGCCAGACCCTGCGCATCCGCAACCAGCCCTTCGAGGTGATCGGCGTTCTGGAGGCCAAGGGGGCGGTGTTCGGCCAGAACCAGGACGAAAACGCCTACGTGCCCCTCACCGCGATGGTGAGCAAGCTCTCAGGCCGCGACCCCACCTATGGCGTGAGCCTCAACTTCATCAGCGTGGAGGCCCGCGATGGCGAGAGCACCGGGGCGGCCGCCTTCCAGATCACCAACCTGCTGCGTCAGCGGCACCGCATCCTGCGGGAGGACGACTTCGCCGTGCGCTCCCAGCAGGATGCCCTCACGATCGTGAGCACGATCACCGGTGGCCTCACCCTGATGCTCGCCGCCATCGGTGCGGTGTCGCTGCTGGTGGGCGGCATCGGCATCATGAACATCATGCTGGTGTCGGTGAGCGAGCGCACCGCCGAGATCGGTCTGCGCAAGGCCCTCGGAGCCCGCAGCGGCGACGTGCTGCTCCAGTTCCTGGTGGAATCCCTGGTGCTGGCGAGCCTGGGCGGAGCCATCGGCACCGTGGTGGGGATCGGCACCGTGAGCCTGGTGGCGCTGCTCACCCCCCTGCCGGCGGCGATCGGGGCCGGCACGGTCCTGGTCACGGTGGGGCTGTCCGGTTCGATCGGCCTGTTCTTCGGCGTCGTGCCCGCCCGCCGGGCCGCCCGGCTCGACCCGATCGTCGCCCTGCGCAGCCTCTGAAGCGGGGCTCAACGCAGGAGGGGCTCAACGCAGGAGGGGCGGGCCGAGCAGGCCCCCACGGACACCGGAAATCCCGAAAAAAGCCTTAAGCCGTCGAAATCGTGACCACCGTCACCAAAAGCTCACACACTTGATGGCTTCATGGTTCGGTAAGGACATTGGGACCAACCTTGAACTGGCTGGAATGCGGCTACCGGAACAGCAGCGATCGGATGGTGATCGCGCGCTGCATCGGCCCTGAGGAGTTCTTCATGGAACGTGTCGTGTTTCCGTTCGAACTGCTCAGCTTCGCCTGCCCCCCCCAATCGGAGCTGAAGATCTGGACCCATGGGCTGGGAGGCCCTGAACTGCTGGAGACCGTCGCCGTCGCCGACCTGGTGGTGAGCGGCACGCCGGTTCCCAGTCCGCTCGAGCTGTTGATCGGCGATGGCGAGGGCGAACTGGTGGACTCCTGGGCCCGCGCTGTCTGAAGCTGGGCCGGGGGCAACCCCCGGTGTCCGCCGTTACACTTGTTAAGAAAGTGTCTCAGCTATGAACCAGCGCTGGCGTCTGATCGTTCTCTGGCTCCTGCCGCTGGCGGTGGTGGTCTTCCTCGGCTGGCAGATCCTCAGCAGTGGCGGGCTCAACCGTCTCGGCCCCAGCGGCCCGACAGCCGCGCCCCGCAATGCGGCCGTGGCCCGCATGAGCTACGGCCGCTTCCTCGACTACGTCGATGCCGGCCGTGTCACCGCCGTGGACATCTTCGATGGCGGTCGCAGTGCCGTGATCGAGGCGGTGGATCCCGAACTGGACAACCGGGTGCAGCGGCTGCGGGTCGATCTTCCCGGCCTGGCTCCCGAGCTGGTGAACAGGCTCAAGGACGAGGGCATCAGCTTTGACATCCACCCTCCCAAGCAGGCACCGCCGGCGCTGGGCATCCTGGGCAACCTGCTCTTCCCCCTGCTGCTGATCGGCTCGCTGATCTTCCTGGCCCGCCGCTCCAACGGCATGCCCGGGGGGCCCGGCCAGGCGATGCAGTTCGGCAAGACCAAGGCCCGCTTCGCCATGGAAGCGGAAACCGGTGTGAAGTTCGATGATGTCGCCGGGGTCGAGGAGGCCAAGCAGGATCTCGAGGAAGTGGTGACCTTCCTCAAGACCCCGGAGCGCTTCACCTCGGTCGGCGCCCGCATCCCCAAGGGGGTGCTGCTGGTCGGCCCCCCTGGAACCGGCAAGACCCTGCTGGCCAAGGCGATCGCCGGGGAAGCCGGTGTGCCGTTCTTCTCGCTCTCCGGTTCGGAGTTCGTGGAGATGTTCGTGGGGGTCGGCGCCAGTCGGGTGCGTGACCTGTTCAAGCGCGCCAAGGAGAACAGCCCCTGCCTGATCTTCATCGACGAGATCGACGCCGTGGGCCGCCAGCGCGGTGCCGGCGTCGGCGGCGGCAACGACGAGCGGGAGCAGACCCTCAATCAGCTGCTCACCGAGATGGACGGCTTCGAGGGCAACAGCGGCATCATCATCATCGCGGCCACCAACCGGGCCGACGTGCTCGATTCGGCCCTGCTGCGACCCGGTCGTTTCGACCGTCAGGTGCAGGTGGACGTGCCGGACATCAAGGGTCGCCTCTCGATCCTCAAGGTGCACTCACGCAACAAGAAGCTCGCTGACGACGTGAGCCTCGAGATGATCGCCAGGCGCACCCCGGGCTTTTCCGGCGCCGATCTCGCCAACCTGCTCAACGAGGCCGCCATCCTCACCGCCCGGCGCCGCAAGGAGGCGACGTCGCTGGCGGAGATCGATGACGCCGTGGACCGGGTGATCGCCGGCATGGAGGGCAAACCGCTCACCGATGGACGCAGCAAGCGGCTGATCGCCTACCACGAGGTTGGCCACGCCCTGGTGGGCACCCTGGTCAAGGCCCACGACCCCGTGCAGAAAGTGACCCTGATTCCCCGGGGCCAGGCCCAGGGCCTCACCTGGTTCTCGCCGGATGAGGAGCAGATGCTGGTCAGCAAGGCCCAGTTGCGCGCCCGGATCATGGGAGCCCTCGGCGGCCGTGCGGCCGAGGAAGTGGTCTTCGGCCATGCCGAGGTCACCACCGGCGCCGGCGGCGACATCCAGCAGGTGGCCTCGATCGCTCGCCAGATGGTCACCCGCTTCGGCATGAGCGACCTGGGCCAGTTCTCCCTGGAGGCGGGCAACCAGGAGGTGTTTCTCGGCCGCGACCTGATGACCCGCAGCGATGCCTCCGATCGGATGGCCAGCCGCATCGACGACGCGGTGCGTCAGATCGTGCAGCAGTGTTACACCGACACTGTCAAGCTGGTGGCGGAGCACCGTGCCTGCATGGATCGGGTCGTCGAGCTGCTGATCGACAAGGAGAGCCTCGATGGCGAGGAGTTCAGGGCGCTGGTGAGCGAATTCACCACCATTCCCCAGAAGGAACGCTTCTCCCCGTTGCTCACGGAAGCCGCCTTCCCCACGGTCTGAAGCCCAACAGTCTGAAGTCCAACGGCCTGACGCCCCAGGGGATGTCCCCAGTCCCCACAACTGGGGCCTTCACACCGCCTCAGCCCATCACAAAAACAGGCCCTGTCCGGTGATCCGGGCAGGGCCTTCGTGGGATGGACGGGGTGCGCGAGGTGCTGCCTGTGGATGCGATGCGCGGGCGGTGGTTCAGACCGCGTGGACCGGGCGCTTCTCGATCACCTTGTCGATCAGGCCATAGGCCACGGCTTCGGCAGGGGACATGAAGAAATCCCGATCGGTGTCCTCCTCAATCCGGGGCAGGGGTTGGCCGGTGCGCTCCGCGAGTTCGTTGTTGAGCTTCTTCTTCAGGTAGAGAATCTCATCGGCCTGGATGCGGATGTCGCTGGCCTGGCCGCGGGCACCGCCGAGCGGCTGGTGAATCATGATCCGCGAATGGGTGAGGCTGCTGCGCTTGCCGCGGGTGCCGGCACAGAGCAGAAAGGCCCCCATCGACGCCGCCAGGCCCAGGCAGACGGTCTGCACATCGGGCTTGATGTGCTGCATGGTGTCGAAGATGCCGAGGCCGTCGTACACGGAGCCCCCCGGCGAGTTGATGTAGAGGAAGATGTCCTTCTCCGGATCCTCGGCCTCGAGGAACAGCAACTGGGCCACGATCCGGTTCGCCGACTCCGCCGTGACGGGCTCGCCAAGAAAGACGATCCGTTCCCGCAGCAGGCGGGAATAGATGTCGAATGCCCGTTCTCCCCGGCCCGACTCCTCAATCACGATCGGGATCATGGGGCTGGTGGCGCAACTGGGGCGATCCTACTGAGCCCGGGCGGCTAGGGTCGCGGGATCCCAGGAACGAGCAGCGTGAGCGCCGCCCTCACCGTCTCCGACAGCAAACGCGCCTTCCACAGCGCCTTCCCCCATGTCATCGCGCCCCTCTACCGGCGGATGGTGGATGAACTGCTGGTGGAACTCCACCTTCTCAGCCGACAACGCGGCTTCCAGAGCAACCCCCTCTTCGCCTGCGGCCTGATTCAGGTCTTCGATGGCTTCGCCCGGGGCTACCGTCCCGACGAGCACAAGCCGGCCCTGCTCGCCGCCCTCTGCGGCGCCTCCGGCTTCGACGCCGGGGAGTTGCGCGGCCAGGCCGAAACCGCCCTGGCCGCGATGGGCTCCCACCCGCTGGAGGAGGTGAAGCAGTGGATCGAGCGCGAGGGCGAAGGGGCCCCCGAACCCCTGGCCTCGGCCCTGTCCAGCATTCGTCGGCCGGACTTCCACTACTCCCGGCTGATGGCGGTCGGGCTGCTCAGCCTGCTGGAGAAGGCCCAGGGCGCCGATGCCATGGATCCGGCCACCCTGCGCGGCTATGCCCATGACCTGGGCGCTGCGATGGGACTGCTGCGCGAGCGGGTCGACAAGGACCTCACCCTCTATGTGTCCAACCTGGAAAAGCTCGCCCAGGCCGTGGAGCTGATGCAGGAAACCGTCGCGGCGGAACGCCGCAAGCGGGAGCGGCAGCAGAACCCCGTCAACGCGGCGGAGGCGCTGGCGGAGCCGGCGGGGGAGAGCCCGTCCCCAGCTGCAGACGCCCCTTCAGCCGGCTGATCATCGCCCCCCCCGCCCTGCTTCGCTCGGCCAGAACCGTCAGCTGGTCGGCCTGAAGCAGCGGGCGGGGCAAGGCGTCGGGAAGCAGTCCCAGGGCTGTCAAGGCCTGGGGCCGCAGCCTCAGCTGCAGCAGCGACGTTGCCCTGGCGGGCGCCCCGGCGGAGCCGACAGCGTCCGGCACGGGCGGCACAGGGCCCAGAAACAGCAGAAGCTCGGGGTCACGGCCGGGCACGCTGGTCCAGCGCCACCCCCCCACCACGCCGGCCTCCTCGCGGCTCCAGGTGCTGGTGGGCAGCGCCTGGGTGCTGCCGGGTGGCGGTGCCGCCTGCCCGGGGGCCGGGCCCTCGTTGAACCCCTGCTCGATCAGGGCCTGCCGCAGCCGGCTCAGCAACCGGGCCCAGTCCGGGCGGTCCGCACCCGGGGCCAGCTGGAGTTCCAGGCCCGCCTGAAACGGACCCGAATCCAGCGGGCGCAGCCGCAGCACAAAGGGGGTGCGGCGCAGCAGGGCCAGTTCAGTGCGGCCGATGCCATAGCGGGAAGCCAGGGGATCGCGGATCAGCTGGCGACTGAGCAGTCCCTGGAGGAGAAGTTCGAGCGAGCGGCCCTGCAGTTCGAGCAGCAGGCCCCGGCCCAGCGGCCCGGGAAGTGAGCCGCTGGCGGCGGGTGGCGGCGGGGCGAGCAGGCCGGTGGTGGGAGCGGCCTCACCCTCGAGCTCGAGGCTGTCGCCGATCAGCCGCAGGGAGACGCAGCCCTCCTGAAAGCTCTGCAGCAGGGGAGCCACGGGGCCGCCCATCGCCCCGAAGGCCGTGGGATTCCAGAAGGCGGCCTGTTCCCGCTCCAGCCGGGTCAGGCAGCGCTGCTCCAGGCCCCGCCGCTGCCGCGGCAGCTGCTTCAACTGGTCAGCGAGGAGCCGGTGGGAGAGGGGATCGGCCGCCACCACCACCAGGTCATCGACGCGGAGGCTGTGGGGGGGCATCGCCATGGTGCCCATCCGCATCGGACGGGGCATGGGGAGCGCCAGGTAGGCCCCACCGTCGCCATGGCGTCCCCAGAACTGCCACCACACCCGCTGCTGCTGGCGCCACAGCTGCTCGGACGGCCCCTCACCCAGGCGCTCCCGCCACAGCTGCGGCACCGGCCGCTGGGACGCGGCGGGAAAACTCTGGAGCAGAGCGGCCTGGGCCAGCAGCCTGGCCAGGCCCTCCGCCCGCGGGCGGGGGAGCCGCAGCAGGGCCACCGCCGGCACGATCAGCAGCAGGCCGGTGGTCAGGGCGGTGACCCGCAGCGGCAGTCGAGGCAGGGAGAAGCGGCGGGTCATGGCACGGGCTCGTAGAGCGTGGTGCGCTGCTGCGCCGGCCGGTCGAGGTGGCGGGCAGCCCGGCCCAGGCTGGCGGGGGACTGGGCCGTGCCCCCCCGGGCGCCGGCCATGGTCGTGATGTGCTCTTCCATCAGCGTGCCGCCCAGGTCGTTGCAGCCCCAGCGCAGGGCCTCCTGGGCGCCGGCCAGGGTCAGCTTGACCCAGCTGGGCTGGTGCCTCGGGATCCAGGGGCCGAGGATCAGCCGCGCCTGGGCCGTGAGCAGGAGCATCGCCGCGAGGTCCGGTTGATCCCTGCCGACCCGGGCTCGCAGGGGGGCCGGCGCCGCCTCCCCGACGAAGGGCAGCAGGACGAATTCGGTGAAACCCGCCAGGCCCTGCGCCTGGGCCCTGCGCTGCAGGGCCACCAGGGTGAGGAGATGGGCCATCCGGTCGGCCGGAGCCTCGATGTGGCCGGCCATCAACGTGCTGGTGGCGGCCAGGCCGCTCTGCTGGACCTGCAGCATCACCGTCACCCATTCCCGCGCCGACAGCTTCTCCGGACAGATCACGCGCCGCACGGGCTCGCTGAGCACCTCGGCAGCCGTTCCGGGCACCGATCCCAGGCCGGCGGCGATCAGGCGCTCCAGCACGGCGTCCAGCGGCAGGCCATCCTGCTGGGCGAAGAAGAGCAGTTCCTGGGGAGAGAAGGCATGCAGGTGGATGCCGGGGGCGGCCCGGCGGAGCCGCTCCAGCAGGGCCGCCGCGTAGGCCAGCTGGCTGCCCCCGATCCGGGCGGCCGGGTTGAGACCGCCCTGCAGGCAGAGCTCCGTGGCTCCGGCCCGCTGGGCCTCGACCGCCCGTTGCTCCAGCTCCTCCACGCCCAACCAGTAGGCCCCAGCCTCCCCGGCATCGCGCCGAAAAGCACAGAACGCGCAGTGCTTGACGCAGTGGTTGGAGACGTTGAGATTGCGGTTGACCACATAGGTCACCACCTCGCCGGCGAGCTCGCGGCGCAGGGCGTCGGCCCGCTGGCGGATCAGCTCCCGCTCCGGGCCGCTCCAGGCACGACGCAGCACCTCCAGGGCCAGCCGCCGCAACCGCAGGGTCACAGCCGCCGCATGGTCGCGCTCGGGGGATGGGCCCTCCTGCCGATGGGCCTGGGCCAGGGCCTCCAGCAGGGCGTCGCCAGGCAGGGCGGAGAGGTCCTCCAGCTCAGGTGGGTCCGGCTGCTCCGTCACGGGGAGCGCTGGGTGGACCAGCAGCCCGGCGGACTCCTCCCAGGCCCAGGCAGCCAGGGACTCAGGGGAGGGCGCGGACGCCCTGAGGGGGGTCACGGACGGGGGGACCGGCGACGAGACGGGGAAAGTCCGGCACCGATGCCGGGAGGGCTGGGGGCGCCTGCCTGGCGGGCGGAGCGCTTGCGCGCGGCTGGCTTGCCCGATCCACCACCCGGCGCCTCAGCGGCACGGCGGCGGCGCCGGTCCCGCCAGTCGACGACGGAGAGGTACACGACTCCGGCGCTGACGAACAGCAGCAGAACAGAGGCGACGCCAGCCAGGAGCTGGGTGCTGCTGAAGGGCAGATCAGGCACCGGCGAGGACTACGGGCAGGAGATCAGAAGTTGATGCTGCCGTCGCCATGACGGCCCCACACCACCATGGCGATCGAGAAGCTGAACAGGGCGGCCAGGGAAGCCCAACCCAGGGTGATCAACATGCCGGTTTCACGAAGCGTGCCGGCACTGTACCTAGGCTCCGTGCATCCCGAACAGCCCGCCACCGTGGTCAGTTCGTCCCCCACCGCCGTCCGCGAGCGCCAGCTGCAGCGCCAGCCGTACCCCCACTTCAAGGTGGTGGTGCTGGACGATGACGTGAACACCTTCCAGCATGTGGTGGACTGCCTGGTGCGCTACATCCCGGGCATGCAGCCGGATCGGGCCTGGGAGCTGGCCCATCGGATCGATGGGGAGGGCGCAGCGGTGGTCTGGTGCGGCCCCCAGGAGCAGGCGGAGCTCTACCACCAGCAGCTGGGTGGCGAGGGACTCACGATGGCGCCGCTGGAGCCCGCCTGATGGGACGGGTGGTGATCACCCACAGCACCTACGTGGAGGGCCTGATCCCTCTGCTCAAGCGACTGGCTCAGGTTCCCGGGATCGGCACCATCACCCCCGCCGTGATCAGCCGGGTGCGGGGGCACAGTCCGGCCCTGCGGCTTCGGGTCTCGACGCCGATCACCGGTGGCCACAAGCTGGTGGCCCGCCGGGGCACCAGTGCCCAGGAGGTGTTCGTGGTGACGGATTGGTCACGCGAACGGCTCCAGGAGCTGGTGGATCAGCTGCTGGAGAACTGAGTGGAACCCAGGCTCACCCGCAGCTCGCTGCCACCGTGGCGCTCGTAGACCGCCATGGCCGTGAAGCGGGCGTAGGCGCCTCCGGAGCGGAACCACGCCTCCTCCGCCAGGGTGAGGTCGTCGGGTTCGAGTTGCCAGCGCTGGCGCAGATAGGTGCGGTAATCGGCCGGGTTGGTCTGGGGCGCCTGCCAGTGGACGACGGCGAAGCCGAGGGCCCGCACCCGGTAGAGACCATCACTGGCCTCCTGAATCTCCTCCTGAAGCAGGAAGGTGCGGAAGCGCGCCGCCTCGGGGGAGGCGTCGAGGTCGGCCGGCTTGCCCTCGAGGGGGTATTTCCGCAGGTAGAGCTGGCGGGCCTTCGGGAAGACCGGTCCGGGTGCCAGGGCCAGCAGGGACGTGAAGGCCTGTTGGAAGCTGTCCATGCGGCAACGGTCCTGGGCCGGAAGCGCTGCCCCCAGAATGCCCCCCCGACGGGGATGATGCCCATGGCGGCAGCGCAGCCCAGCTCCGATCGGCTGGGCTGGGTTGCGCTGGGCTCAAAAGGTTGGACCGCCGTGCCGTTTTGCCCCAGTGTTCGACCTGGTGGAACCAGAAGGGGGATCAAGGACGGGGCTCCGTTTCCGGCTGCAAGGCCGGTCTACGTCACTTCCGCTGCAGACCCCCCATGTCGAAAGAGGAGTCAGATCAGAAAACTGTAGAAGGCAGTCACCAACACGGCAGTCCGGGATCACTCTAAGCCTGATCGCGCTTGGCGTGGCTCAACCGTCACAGCCGCCCGGTGGTGGCGGTCTCAGGCCGGCGGCAGCGGCCAGGTCCGGCGCACCTGGGCGAGCCGCTGCATGGCCTCGCGGCGGCGCTCCTCGGCCGTGCCCCCCTGCAGCAGCAGGGTCACATGGCCCAGCTTGCGTCCGGGCGTGGCCGTCGTCTTGCCGTACCAGTGGACGCTGGCAGCGGGAAGCTCGGCCAGGGCCCGGCGCTGCGGGTCGTAGCTGTCCGTCGAGCTCTCGTAGCCGAGCAGATTGACCATCAGCGCTCCCGGCACCTTCAGATCCACCGGCCCCATCGGCAGCCCCGCCGCGATCCTGGCCTGCTGGGCGAACTGGCTGGTGCGGGCGGCCTCGATCGTGACATGGCCGGAATTGTGGGTGCGGGGTGCGATCTCATTCACCTGCAGGCCGGCAGGCCCGTAGAAGAACTCGATCGAGAGCACCCCCACGTAGTCGATCGCCGTGAGCAGCGAGGTCGCGACGTTGCGGGCGAAGGCCTCCACGGCGTGGGGAACCGCCGCCGGGGCCAGCACCCACTCACACACCCGGCGGTGCTGGTGGGTCTCGACCAGGGGATAGCAGCGGACATTGCCCTGCTGATCCCGGCAGACCAGCTGGGACAACTCGCAGCTGAAGGCCACGAAGGCCTCGACGATCCAGTCGGCCGGATCGACACTCTCCACCAGGGCCTCGAGGTCGATGGCCTCGCGCAGCAGCAGGGTGGCCTTGCCGTCATACCCGCCGGTGGCGGCCTTGGCCATCACCGGGAAGCTCCACCCCTCGGGCAGCTGGGGTGCGGCTGGAGCTGGCGGGGTGGACACCACCGGGTCCGCCGCGGAATCGGGCGAAGGGGCCGAAGCAGGGATCAGGGCCTCGAGGGGCAGCCAGGGGGGGGCCGGCACGTGGAGACGCTCGAGCAGCTCCCGCTGGCGGCGCTTGTTGACCAGGGGTTCGAGCGCCTGGAGGCTGGGCAGGAACCGGATCCCCTCCAGCTGCAGGGCCTCCAGGGCGACCAGGTCCACCCACTCGTTCTCGAAGGTGATCGCGGCGCAGCCGACGGCAAGCCGGCGGGTGGCCTCCACGTCCCGCAGATCGGCCTGGATCAGCCGGGCCGCCAGCCGGGCCGCAGGGTCATCGGTCGAGGGGGTCTGGACATTGACGGCGATGTTGAGCTCGCGGGCCGCCCCTGCCAGCATCCAGGCGAGCTGACCCCCACCCACCACGCCGATCCGGGAGGGCAGGGCAGCGGCAGAGTCGGCCAGGGACACGGCCATTGCGACGGGAACGGGCTGGGGGGCAGGCGGCGGACGGGTACGGCCCTCGGGCCAGGGCGTCAGGTGGAGGCGTTGAACGCGTACCAGGCTTCGAGCAGCTGGTAGGCCGTCTGGCGGCGGGGCCAGAGGCCGGGATCTCCACCCTGATCCGGATGCCAGCGCATCAGGTTACGGCGCCAGGTGGCGCGCACCTGCTGCCAGCTGCTGCCGGGCAGCACCCCCAGCTCCTCGCAGGCCTCGCGGTAGGCGCTGGCCTCGAGGGTCTGGGCGCCCCCTCCTGGAGGCATCAGGCCCTCCGCTGCCGCCGAGGGCTGCAGCGGCTGGGCGAAGACGACCTGCTCCAGACGGTCGACCAGCTGGCGGGCCTCCTGGGTGGCCTCGAGGGCGCTGTCCGCTTCCTGCCGGGCCCGATGCAGCTGCTCGATCACGCCCGACTCGATCGCCTCCAGCCGCCGCTCACTGGCCTCGGTCCGGGCCAGCACCTCGCCGCGGGTCTGGGCAGCCCCCCGCAACGCCTGGGCGATGTCCTGTTCCACAGCCATCCGGGCCTGCTGGGCCTGCTGGATCTCCTGTTCCACGGTGGCCAGGCGCGTCGAAGCGCTGGAGGCCACCGCCAGGACATCGGCGGCCTGGCGCCGCAGCTCCGCCAGTTCGCCGCCCTCGAGGGCGGTGCAGCGCTCAAGGATCTCACGGGCCTGGGCCAGCTGGCTTCCCTGGTGCTCCGCCAGGGCTTCGGCATCCCGGCTGGCCGCCTGGGCCGCCTCCAGGGCCGCCTTGGCCTGACGGCGAAGCTCCACCAGCTCCCCCTGCTGGCCACTGCGCAGGGCTTCGAGCAGGGTGCGGACCTCCTGCAGCTGGGCGCCGTAGGTGCCGAGCAGCTCCTCCGCCCGACGCTGGGACGCCTGGGCCGCCACCAGGACAGCATCGGGGGCCGTCGCGGGGACGTCATCGGGGCCGGTGGCCGGGCCGGCGAGCACGCGCTGGAGGGTGGCCTCCGCCTCACGCCGCTGTTGCTCCGACTGACGAAGCTGGTCCTCCAGGGCCGCCAGGCTCTGCGCGGCCTGGGCCATGGCCTGCTCCAGCTCACGCTGGCTGGCCTCGGCCGCGGCCCGGGCGGCGGTGGCTTCGGCGCGGGCTCGGGTGAGCTGGCGCTCCGCGTCCCGGTCGGCCGCCATGACCAGCTCCCGGGCCCCCTGTTCCTTGCTGGTGGCACGCTGGATACCCTGCCGCGCCTGGTCCACCGCTCCCTGTCCTCCAGCGCGGCCGCCGTAGCGCAGGGGAGACTTCCGCCCCGCGGAGCGCCGCGGCGTCCGCAGCAGCATGACCCCGACGATGGAGAAGACGGCGGGGGAGACCAGCACCCAGTAGCTGTCATTGCGCAGCTCCGGATTGCCCTCCTTGGCCGCCTGCTGGCCCCGCACCACGATCAGCAGGAAGAGCACCAGGCCGAGCGCCAGGCTGAACAGCCCGAGCACGCGGCGGTCGTTCTGGGGGGCGCTCGGTCTGCCGCCGGAGGGGGCCATGGGTGGGAAGGCCGGGCTGGCAACAGGCTAGGCAGCCCCTGGGGCCGGGTCCACCCATCCGGCCGAGGTTCCCGCGGCGGCTTCAGGTCAGCCCCTTCTCGCCCGCAAAGGCCAGGCGCACCAGGCTCAGCAGCAGCACGATCAGGAAGAGGGCCAGGCCCACCGTGCAGGCGTAGCTGATCTCCAGTTCGGCGAAGGCCTGATCGTACACGTAGTACACCAAAGTGCGGGTGGAGTCGGCAGGCCCCCCCTGGGTCATCAGGTACACCTCCTCGAACACCTTGGTGGCCGCAATCGCCGAGATCACCGCCACCAGCGTGAGGTAGGGCCGCAGCAGCGGCAGGGTGATGTCGAGGTGCTTGCGCCAGCCCTCGCTGCCATCGAGCGCGGCCGCCTCGTAGAGGTCGGCGGAGATCCCCTGCAGGCCCGCCAGGAAGATCACCATGTAGTAGCCGAGGCCTTTCCACAGGGTGACGAGCATCACCGCGGGCAGGGCCAGCAGCGGCGAGGTGAGGAAGCCGATCGGGCTGAACCGCTCGCCCAGCAGGGCCCCCAGCCAGCCGTTGATCAGCCCGTTCTCCGCGTAGAGCCAGCGGAAGGCGATGGCCGCCACCACGATCGACACCAGCACCGGTGTGTAATAGGCGGCCCGAAACCAATGGATGCCCGGCAGCTGGCGGTTGACGAGCACCGCCAGGGCCAGGGCACCGAGCACCACCGGGGGCACGACACCCACCAGATAGAGAAAGGTGGTGCCGGTGACCCGGAAGAACATCGGGTCGGCCAGCAGGCGCCGCACGTTGGCCAGCCCCACGAAGCGCAGCGGCTCGCTCACGTCCAGGCCGGCCTGGGTGAAGCTCATCAGCAGCGCCATCGCCGCCGGGATCAGCACCGACAGGCCGATCAGCAGCAGGGCCGGGGCGAGGAACCCCCAGGCGGCGGCAGTACGGGGGGTAGAGGAGGACATCGCGGCCACCGGGATCGGGCCATTGTGGGAGATCCTTTTGCAGCAGCCCGCAGCGTGACCGCCGTGGTGAGTCCGGCCCAGCCGCCAGCCCCGGAGGCCCGGGATCCGCGGCAGGTGCTGCGGCGGGTATTCGGTTACCGCAGCTTCCGGGGGCCCCAGGAGGCGATCGTGCGCCACGTGATCGGCGGTGGCTCCGGCCTCGTGCTGATGCCCACCGGCGGCGGCAAATCCCTCTGCTATCAGATTCCAGCCCTGTGCCGGCCCGGTCTGGCGGTGGTGGTCTCGCCGCTGATCGCCCTGATGGAGGATCAGGTGGAGGGGCTGCTGCAGGCCGGCGTCAGGGCCGCCGCCCTCCATTCCGCCCTCTCGGCGGAGCAGGCCAGCGGCATCTGGGGTGCGATCGGCTCCGGCGAGCTCGATCTGCTCTATGTCTCCCCCGAGCGGCTGCTGGGCGGCGATCTGCTGGAGCGCCTGGGGGAGCATCCCCTGGCCCTGTTCGCCATCGATGAGGCGCACTGCGTCTCGCAGTGGGGCCACGACTTCCGGCCGGAATACATCCAGCTGGCGGTGCTGGCCGAGCGGTTCCCCGCGGTCCCCCGGCTGGCCCTCACCGCCACGGCCGATCCCCGCACCCGGGAGGAGATCGTGCAGCGGCTGGAGCTTGCTGATGGCCGGGTGTTCCTGGCCAGCTTCGATCGCCCCAACATCCGCTACCTGCTGCGGGCCAAGGAGGAAGCCAGGGACCAGCTGCTCCACTTCCTGGAGCAGCACCGTGGCGAGGCGGGGATCGTGTACGCCCGGTCGCGGGCGCGGGTGGACCGCTTCGCGGCGGACCTGCGGGCGGCGGGCTTCGACGCCCTCGGCTACCACGCCGGCATGGAGGCGGAGCAGCGCAGCGCCACGCTGCAGCGGTTCCGCAACGGCAGCGGCGTGGTGGTGGTGGCCACGATCGCCTTCGGCATGGGCATCGACAAGCCCGACGTGCGCTTCGTGGCCCACGTGGACCTGCCCAAGAGCCTGGAGGCCTACTACCAGGAAACGGGCCGGGCGGGCCGTGACGGCCTGCCGGCCGTGGCCTGGATGGTGCATGGCCCGGGCGACATTCCGCAACTGCGCCGCTTCATCGACGACTCCGAGGCCCCTGAAGCCCAGAAGCGGATCGAACACGGCAAGCTCGAGGCCCTGATCGGCTTCACCGAAGCAGCGGGTTGCCGCCGCCAGGTGCTGCTGCGCCACTTCGGCGAGGACCTCGCCGAGCCCTGCGGCAACTGCGATGGCTGCCTGGAACCCCAGGCCCGGGTGGATGTGACCGAGCCCGCTCGCAAGGCCCTCTCTGCGGTGTATCGCACCGGCCAGCGCTTCGGAGCGGCCCACGTGGTGGACGTGCTGCTGGGGGGCAACACCGAACGCATCCGCAGCCTCGGCCACGACGGCCTGAGCGTGTACGGCATCGGCGGGGAGCTCGACCGCAGCCAGTGGCGCACGCTGCTGCGCCAGCTCACCAGCGCCGGCTATCTGCAGCCCGTGCCCGAAGGCCATGGCGGCCTGCGCTTCGGCGCCGAGGCCCTGGTGAAACCGTTGCTGCGGGGGGAAACCCGCCTGGAGCTGCCGCTGCCGCCGCCCCAGAAGGAGCGGCGCCGCAGCCGCGCCGGCGGGGGTGCCAGTGGAGCGGGTGCGGGCTGGAGCCCGGCCAGCAGCGGGGGCGAGCTGGGCGAGCTCGACGACGCCCTGGTGGCCGCCCTCAGGACCTGGCGGCGGGACCAGGCGCGCGAGCAGGGGGTACCGCCCTATGTGGTGTTCCACGACCGCACCCTGCTGGAACTGGCAGCCCGGCGCCCCGCTGATCTGGAGGAGCTGGCCGGCGTGAGCGGCATCGGCGCCGCCAAGCTGGAGCGCTACGGGGAGGCGCTGCTCGCGGTGCTGGGATCAGCGGGGAAGGGCTAACCCTTCTCCTCCTGCTCCAGGGCCTGGCCCTCGGCCTGCTGCGTGGCGGGGCTCAGGAAGCGCCCCGAGAGCCGTACCCCCAGCACCACCGCGGCGATCCCGTAGGACACGAAGGTGATCGCCTGGCCGCCGGTGCCGGCCTCATAGGCCCCCCGCTCCAGCAGCACGAAATCGGCGATCGAGGCGGCCGTTCCCCAGAGCAGCACCCACACGCTCACGTAGGTCACGCCTTTGAGGGTCGGGTTCATGGGATCGGCCGCACTGCGGAGAACCTAGAGGGCGGCTGCCATCACCGGCACCTGGTGGGCTCGATGTAGGTGATCGCCTGATAGCGACCGTCGCTGGTGCGCACGGCCACGCAGTTGTCGGTGCGGGGCTGCTCCCAGTAGCTGAAGGCGCTGTCACCGATCTGGTCGCCACCCCGGTAGGTGTAGCCCTTGGCGGTGAGCTCTCGCTCGGCGCTGGCACCCTTCACGCCCACCAGCGACTGCAGCGAGCTCACCGGAGCACCGACCCGGGCGGTTTCCTGGGGGGTGCTCTGGGCGCTGCTCTGGCTGTTGCCGGCGATCAGACCGCCGATCAGGGCCCCCAAGCCAGCCCCCAGCAGGGCACCACCAGTGGCCTTGCTGGAGGAGTCGTCAAACGTGGCATCCGGGTTCTGCACCTGATCGAGCTTCACCGCGAGACGCCGCTTTCCGCCGTCGTTCCAGAGGAACACATCGTGGTCAGGCTTCTCGTTGTGGCGCACATTCTTGATGCCGCTGTAGGTCTGCAGCTGCAGGGCCTGGGGATTGGGGCCGGAGAAGATGAAGTCGTTGCCGTCGTCCAGCTTCACCACATAGGCGTCCTGGCCGCCGGCGGCCTTGTGCTTGAAGGTGCAATGACCGTCGAAGGCCACATAGCCGTCACTCGTGAGCTTGCAACGTCCCTGCGCCCGCACGAGCACTTCAGCCTGGGCCGCCTGCTGGAACGGCGCCGCCGCGATGAGCAGAAGAAGGCCAGGGCCGATCAGTGACGCAGTGCGCTGGTGAAGGGCTTTCGCTGTGACGGCATTCTTCGTGACGGCTTTCTTCGTGATGGCTTTCGTTGTGACGCTGGAGAGAGGCACAGGTTCTGATGGAACAGGAAAGGGTGCTTTTTGAACGTACCCCTCGAACCAGCCGCAAGCCAGCCTGGCCCGGCCGACTTCTGAACTGATCTCCTGCTTGGCGGCGGCGGCAAGCGGCTGCCTGGGACCCTGACCCATAGGGTGGGCGCCGCTGCCCAGCGATCGGCAACGGATGCTGCGCCGGATTCTTCAGGAACTTGCCGAAACCGCCCCGCTGGCCCTGCTGGTGGGTGCGGCGATCGGCGTGGCCATGGTGGGGCTGCTCACCGGCACCGTGGGGGAGAGCAGCAACGAGAGCCTCGAGGTGCTCGTGCTGGGATCACTGCAGGTGGTCACGCCCCTGGGGGTGAGCCTGATCTGGATCTGTCGCTGCGCGCCCCTGCGTCTTGCGGTGGCGGTGCGGCGCCATCTGAATCCCACACCAAGGCCAACCCAAGCCTCGGACTCCTGGAGGTGCCAGGGGGCAGAGGTGGCTGGGGCCGCCTGCAGCGCGCTGCTACTGGTGCCCTGGTTTGAGATGGGCCTGCTGCTGGGCGGGCTGCTGGCCTCCCCCCGCGCCGGCCTCGGCTTCTCCAGCGAACTGCAGGAACTGACCCACCTGATGCCCGTCTCGGACCTGCTGCGGTGCTTTCTGCGGACGGCGGTGTTCACCGCGGCCGCCCAGTGGGTGTGCCTGCGCAAGGCAGCTCAGGTGAAGGGCACCGAAGGGGAGCTGGCGCGCCTGCTGGCCGATGCCCTGCCCCAATCCCTTCTGGTCGTGATGGGGCTGGAGGTGATCTGGCTCACCCTCCTGGTCCCCCTGCATGGCACCTACGCATGAGGTCCGGTGACATGGCAGGCGGCACGCCAGGGGGCAACGGCGGTCCAGGGGTCAGCCGGCTGGGGATGCTGTTCCTGGCGGGTTCGCTGCTGCTGAGCGGCTGGGTGGGCGTCAACCTGCTGCAGGAGCGGTTGCGCTGGCGGGACAGCGCCGTGGTGACGTTCCGCGCCGCCAACGCCACGGGCATCTGGCCGGGGGTGAATGTGACCCTCTCCGGGTACCGCATCGGCAAGGTGGAATCCGTGGAGCTGGCCAGCGATGGTCGGGTGGATGTGACCCTGCGGATCCTCTCCCGCCACCGCCGCCTCGTGGGCCCGAAAAGCTCTGCCACAGCCGTTCAGGAGGGGTTGATCGGCGACACCGTGGTGGCGCTCACCCCAGACATCACCCCGCCCCAATCTGCGCTGCCGCCCCCTGAGCTGGCCATCGGCTTTCAGCCCTCGAAGAGCCCTGCGGAACTGCTGAGCGATCTGGCGGAGACACGGCTGCAGATCGATCGCACCTTGCAGGCGATTGTGGCGGTGGTGGAGAAGGATCTGCCCTCGGTGGCCGGCCAGGTCGATGGCACCCTGAAGGATGTGCGTCGCCTGGCAGGCACCCTGGAGCGGGAGTCTGGCGCCACCGCCGCCGCAACACGGGACACGCTCAGGCTCTACCAGCAGACCGGCAGGGAGGTCGGGACGGCCTCCGTGCAAGCCACCGACGTGATGAAAACCACCTCCCCGGTGCTCGTGGAAACCCTGGGACAGATCCGGGCGGCGTCGGCCACCACCAATCGCCTGCTGAAGGCGCTCTCAGGCACGCTCCTGTTCGACCTGCAGGAGCCGCAGGAGAACGCGGCGCCGGCCGGGGCCGAACCTGAGGAGGCTCCAGGGCAGCGAGAAGCAGCGAACTGACGCGACACCGACTGCCCGCAGCGAGCAGGAAGCCTCCCGCCAGAACGGTGGTGGTGTCGGCGCTGAGCACCTGGGGGGCCCGCCGAGCCAAACGCCGGAGCCGATCTGTCGGTATCTGTGTCCGTGTCCGTGTCGGTCTGGCCCCCGTCGCCCACCTGGCGAATCGATGCTGAAGACGACGGATCCCTGGCCGCTGGGTCCCGTCGCGGCGAGCTCGGCAACCATCTGTGGCCCCTTCGGGGCCCCATGATCGGCAATCAAGGCAGCAGCCGTGGTGCAAGGGCCCGGCCTGTGAAGGGTGGCCGCGTGGCCCATGGAACGGGGGCGGCTCAGCGCCTCAAGCGCCTCAGCGGCAGGAGCACGGCCAACAGTGCCCAGAGCCCCAGGCCGGCGCGCAGCGGCCCGATCAGCAGCAGATCCACCCGGATGTTCGCCTCGGGTGTGATGGCCAGCACCAGGGCTTCCCAGATGGCGAAGAGCAGCCAGGCCATGGCATTCGTGAGCAGCGCGAGGCGACTGCGGGACAGGGCTCCCGCGGCCAGGGCGAACAGCAGACCCACGCCCAGGATCCAAAGCGGGCGTCCGATCAGGTGGGCCATCGGGTGGGCCAGAAGATTCGTCATCGCCACCACCCGCTCCACGATCACCCTCCCAGGATGGGGGCACAGGCCAGGCATCAACACCGTCCTGCCGTCCATACCGAACGTCGCCCCGAGGGCATCCCGGTGCTGATCCAGCAGGGTGCTGATCCAGCCCGCTGGCGGCTGGTTGAGCCTCCCTGTTGGCCTGCGCGTCAGCGCCGCCCGTTCACGATCACCGCCGGCGTGCCCGATCCCGCCGTACCGGGCAGAGCCGGCACCACCGACGTCTGGCCGTCCCACTTGTCGAGGAAGAGCTTGTAGAGCACCTGGTCGTCGAGGCTGGAATTGAGGGTCTGGTAGCGCCTGGCCTCCTGCTCGGCGATCAGCACCTCGGTCTGGGCCCGCAGCAGCTGCTGCTCGGCGATCTGCTTCTGTTCGATCGCGGCCCGGTATTCCTCGGCGATCTGCAGACCGGTGAGATCGAGGCTCTGCACGGTCACGTAGTCGAACTTGCGCAGTTCCTCGGCCACCTTCTCCTGCACCAGTTCCGAGATGGAGTTCCACTCGGTGGCGATGGTCACCAGCTCGTACTGGGAGAACACCGACTTGAGCGCCTTCAGCAGGGAGGGCTGGATCACCCGGGGATAGATCTGCTGATCGTCGGTGGCGATCGTCTCGAAGATGCGGCCGGCCTCGCCGGGCTTCACGGCGTACTTCACCGTGGCCGTGGCCTGGATCACCTGCAGATCCTTGGTGAGGGTGGAGAACTGCTCGGGGCGCACCTGGGTGCGCACGTCGAACAGGGAGGTGGCCTGGACCAGGGGGGCCTTGAAATTGGCGCCCGGCGTGCGGGGCACCCCCGTGACCCGCCCCAGGGTGGTGATCACCGCCACGCTGCCGGCCGGCACGATGAACAGCGTCTGACTCAGCAGGATCACCAGGCCCAGCACCACCGCCAGGATCAGGCTGAGACCGGCTCCCGGCCCCTCCGGAGCGTTGGCGGAGCGGAGTGGCGATTGCATGGCTGGAACCCGGGCCGAAGCCAGACCCTAGCCTCAGCCCATTGCTCCCCAGGCCCCATGTCCGCCGCCACCACCGCTGCAGGCAGCGCGTGCAGCCCACGCACCATCCAGGTGGAGCTGAGCGCCAACCCCTACCCGGTGGTGATCGGCGAGGGGGTGCTGGCCCGGCTGGGCGAGCAGGTGCGGGAGCTGGGCTTCAAGGCCGGTACCAAGGTGCTGGTGGTGACCAACCCGGACGTGGACACCCACTACGGAGACGTCGTGCTGGCCAGCCTGCGCACAGCCGGGCTGGCGGCCGAGCAGCTGGTGATCGAGGCCGGCGAAGACCAGAAAACACCCGCCACCGTGGCGCTGATCCACGAGGCGGCCTTCCGGCAGCGGCTGGAGCGGGGCTCCCTGATCGTGGCCCTCGGCGGCGGCGTGGTGGGGGACATGGCGGGCTTCGCCGCCGCCACCTGGCTGCGGGGGATCGCCGTGGTGCAGGTGCCCACCACCCTGCTGGCAATGGTGGATGCGGCGATCGGCGGCAAGACCGGCGTGAACCACCCCGGCGGCAAGAACCTGATCGGGGCCTTCCATCAGCCACGGCTGGTGCTGATCGATCCAGCCACCCTGGCGACGCTGCCGCAGCGGGAGTTCCGGGCCGGCATGGCCGAGGTGATCAAGTACGGCGTGATCGGCGATCCCGAGCTGTTCTCAGCCCTGGAGGCGGCGGGCGACCTGTCCACGATCGAGGCGGTGGGGCCGGCACTGCTCCAGACCCTGCTGGAGCGCTCCGCCGCCGCCAAGGCCCGGGTGGTGGCGGCCGATGAACGCGAGGGCGGCCTGCGGGCGATCCTCAACTACGGCCACACCCTCGGCCACGTGGTCGAGACCCTCTGCGGCTACGGCACCTTTCTGCACGGCGAAGCCGTGGCGATCGGCATGGTGGCCGCTGGGGAAATCGCCCTGGCCATGGGTCTGTGGACCCCCGCAGACCAGGCACGGCAACGGGCTCTGGTGGTGGCGGCAGGGTTGCCCCAGCGCTGGCCCGATCTGGACGGCGCCGCGGTGCTGGCCTGCCTGCAGGGTGACAAGAAGGTGCGCGATGGCCAGGTGCGCTTCGTCCTGCCCACCGCCATCGGCAGCGTGGAGATCCGCAGCGACGTCAGCGCGGAGACGATCCTGGCGGCCCTGGAGCGTCTCCCCTGAGTCCCGCTCCCCGGAGCGCCGCTGGCGGCCATGGGTTCAGGGGTCGGGGTCCTGCTCGGGATAGCGGTCCTCGAGGGCGGTCTCCAGGGTGGTGAGCAGCAGCACCAGGGCCGCCCGGGCTTCGAGGTCGGGCCCGCTGACCTCGCCGATCCAGCGGTGACAGAGCTGCTCGATCTGCTGGAACAGACTGCCGCCCCGGCGCAGGGTGGCCATCACCCGCTCGACACTCTCCTCATCGGCTTCCGGTGGCAGACCCACCACATAGCGCCGACCGTCGTCCCCCACATAGGTGAGGTGTCCGTCGCCATCCAGGATCGGCGCCGCATGGGGAGTGATCGGCCGGTCCTCCCCCATTCCCTCGAATCGACGCTCCATCCGGCCCTCCCCACACCTTTCTGCTAGGTGGGCCGACCGCCCTTGCCAAGGTTCCCAGGCTGACGATCAGCAGACCTGATCCATGGCCCCGGGGTAGCGCACGGAACCTTGCCGCCGCTCCCCCCCATGGGCATGGTGAAACGACAGCACGTCAGTGGGATGAGCTGGGATGAGCTGGAGCGAACTGGAACGACTGGTGGAGTCGGCTGAGGCCGATCCGGCGCTGCGGCGGGCCCTCGGTCACTGCCGCAGCCGCCATGAACTGGTGCTGGCGGCCCGGCGGCTGGGCTTCCGCATCACCCGGGTGGATCTGGCGCGGGCGTGGACGGCGCACCAGCAGGAGCTGGCGGGGAGCCATGGGAGCGACGGGGATCGCCGGAGGGAGCATTCCGAGGCGGCAGGCCATCCCCACGGCTGAGCTGCTGTTCCCAGCGCCCCATCCGTCCCCGAACGGCCCAAAGCACGGCCGCCAGCGCGGCCAGGCCGATCCTCAGGGGCCAGCCCCACGCTGACCCAAGCGCCAGCGCCACCAGGCTCAGCCCCAGGGCAGCCTCCACCCACGGCCGCGCCTGGCGCAGCCGCCGCTGGGCGCCGGAGCAGGCACGGCAGTGGCGGGTGTGGGCGTGATCACGCTCCATCAGCTGGTCAGGCCCCTGCCGCGGCGGCAGGGGCCGACCCGGGAAGGGCTCCCCACCATGGCGGTCCACCCAGTCGTGCAGAGCGCGAACGTAGATGTCGGAGGTGGTGGGGAGGTAGCAGGCGCGGCTGAAGGCGGGGCGACCGCCCGAGCGCTCCAGGGCCCGTTCCTGCCAGTGCAGGAACACCTGGTCGTCCTCCAGCACGATGTGGTTGCCGAGGTGCTGCAACCAGCGCGGACGCAGGGGGAGCAGCAGCCGCGGGATCGCGGAACGGAACTGGAAGGGGAAACGGGCGAACAGGCGGCATTCCCCGGGGCGGATGGGCGTCGCGTAGACGACCGTGAGGATGCGCGCAAATCCCTGGGCGGTCAGGTCGTGCCACATCAGGGACGGCGCCGCATAGGTCGTGAACTGGCTGCCGAGCTTCCCCCTGCGGGGCCCCTCCTGCCAGCGGGCCGTGAAGCCCTCCGGGCCCGAGCTGGTGATCTCGGCTTCCACCGGAGCGGCGTTCTCGCGGCGCCCCACCGTGCGGTGGTGGGTGAACGGCACATGGCTCACATCGAGCACGTTCTCCAGCAGGGTGAGCGCATCCATCGGCAGGTCGCGGAAGGTGTCCTGCACCAGCCAGCCGGGCTCCTCCAGGGTCGGGACGATCGGCAGGGGACAGCCCGCCGCCCGCTCGGGGTCACCGGCGAAGACGAACAGCAGTCCCTGCGCTGTGGCGGTGGGATAGACCCGGCAGGCGGAGCGGCCACTGGCGCAGGCGAAGGCGGCCTGGTCCGGATCGGCCTGGGGGATGGCGGTGCAGGTGCCGGTGCCGTCGAAGCTCCAGCCGTGGTAGGGACACTCCAGCTGGCCGCGGTCGTTGAGGCGCCCCTCGCTGAGGGGCACGAGCCGGTGGGGGCAGACGTCGGCGAAGGCGCACCAGGCGGAGTGCGCCCCGTCCCACCAGAGCACCAGGTCCTGCTCCAGCAGCGTGAAGGCCGTGGGACGGGCCCGGTCCAGATCGTCGAGGTAGGCCACGGCGTACCACTGGTGGAGCCAATGCCGCCGCCAGCCCTGCTCGCAAGGCCGGGGGGACTGGCTGGGGGCCGGAGCCGGGCTGGAGAGGGCCATGCACTGCGCAATCCTGGCCGGATGATGGCGCGGCGGAGCTCACCATCGCAGCGGGACGATCCCGTCACAGCCAGAGGTGATCCATGGCACGCGCCGCGGTGAGCGCCGTCGGGCACCGACCAGGAAGGCGAACCAGCATCGGCACGGTCCGCCGATCCTCTGGTGCTACTCCCTACCGCCGTGCCCCGTCGTGGAACGGCAGCAGCCTGCTCTGCCCGCGACCACGTGGGGAGGCCTCTCACGCCCATGCCGCGCGTCAAGCCCGTCCTCTCCGCCGTGGCGATGAGCCTGGGGATCGCCCTGCCCCTACCGCCGGCCCGCAGCGCCGAGCTGGACCTGGACGGCGTGAACCGCTACGCCTCCCAGGAGCAGGTCACCAGCATCTCCCAGTTCTCGGACGTGCAGCCGACCGACTGGGCCTACCAGGCGCTCTCCAACCTGATCGAGCGCTACGGCTGCGTGGCCGGCTATCCCGACGGCACCTACCGCGGCCAGAAGGCCATGATCCGCTTTGAAGCGGCGGCCCTGCTCAACGCCTGCCTCGACCGCGTCACCGAGGTGACCGACGAGCTCAAGCGCCTGATGGCCGAGTTCGAGAAGGAACTCGCCGTGCTCAAGGGCCGTGTGGATGGCCTCGAGGCCAAGGTGGGCGAGCTGGAGGCCAGCCAGTTCTCCACCACCACCAAGCTCAGCGGCCAGGCCACGATGGTTCTGGGCGGGGCCGGCAACACCGGTTTCGGTGACAACGTCACCGCCAACTACGACGTGCAGCTCGCCCTGGACACGAGCTTCACGGGCAAGGATCTGCTGCGCACCACCCTGCGGGCCGGCAACTTCGCCAACTCGGTGTTCGGCAACGGCAACACCGCCCTCGGGATCAGCTACGGGGAGGAGGGCTCGGCCGACTCCGTGACGATCGACCGGCTCTTCTATCAGTTCCCGCTGGGCGACGCCTTCACCGCCACCGTTGGCGCCGTGGTGGCGCAGGACGACATCGTGCTCTGGCCCACGGCCTACCCGGTGGACATGGGCCTCGACCTGTTCAACTATGTGGGCGCCCAGGCCACGTTCAACAAGAACCAGGGAGCCGGTGCCGGGCTCCAGTGGCAGAAGGACGGCTGGGCCTTCACCGTGGCCTACGTGTCCGACCTGGCGGCAGCCTCGAACTCCACGGTCGGCAGTGGCCGCGACTTCATCGTGACCGCCCAGGGCGGCTACATCGCCGAGACCTGGGGTGGAGCCATCACCTACACCTATTCCGACTGGGACCCTTTCGAGGTCTTCCCCACCAGCTCCAGCAACAACGTGGCGCTCAGCGGCTACTGGCAGCCGATGGAGGCCGGTTGGGTGCCATCGATCAGCGCGGGGTTCGGCTGGTCGGACCTCGACCGCCGCTCCAACGACGAGGCCTGGAGCTGGATGGTGGGCCTCACCTGGGCTGACATGTTCATCCAGGGCAGCACCCTGGGCATGGCCCTCGGCAGCGTGGGCCAGCTCGATCCAGGCAAGTGCGCCGGGAATCCAATCACAGCCACCTGCAGCGGCAGCCTGTGGGTGGATGGGGCCGCCGGCGATGACAATCTGGCCTATGAACTCTGGTACAACTGGCAGGTCACCGACAACATCGCGGTGACACCGGCCTTCTTCTACATCGCGAACACCGGTGCCGACGACAGCTTCGGCGGCATGCTGAAAACCACCTTCACGTTTTAACCATCAAGTTAACCATCAAGCCCTGGTCCTCAAGTTCTCGGGATCACATCGAAGAACCCCATCAGTCCCTTGGCGGCCACCTGGTCCTGATGGGGATGGAACATGTAGCGGCCGGGCCAGCGGTAACGGAATTCGAGAATGTGGCGCTCCCCCACGCCCATGGTCACCGAATCGGTGATCTGCAGGGGATTGCCGGGCAGACCCATCGGCTGGAGCTGGAAGGTGTTGGCGTGCAGGTGAAAGGTCAGGGGTCCTTCCCACTCCACCATGTTGAGCAGATAGACCCGCACCAGCTGGTGCTGATAGATCGCAATCGGGTGATGGTGATACACATCCGGAATGCCGTTGAAGGCGCAGTAATCGTTGCGGCCCTGGTTGCGCAGATCCCAGCCCCCCATCACCAGCACCAGTTCATCGGCGGGCGGCCTGGGCTGCGGTGGATCCACCACCAGCAGGCCATAGAGGCCCTTGCTCACGTGGCGCGTCACCGGCTCCACATGGCAGTGGTAGGGGTGAACCCCGACGGGATCGGCGTCGAATTCGTAGACCATGCTGCGGCGGCTGCGCACCGGGCGGATCCCATCCATCGCCGCCGGGTGGCTGCCGTGGAAGTGGAGGCTGTGGGAGGTGCCATCGGCGTTGCGGAAGCGGATGCGCAGCCGCTCGCCCGCCCGGCAGCGCAGGGTGGGGCCGGGCACGCGCCCGTTCACGGCCCAGGCGGTGGTCGTCACCACCGCATTGAGGGGCAGGTCGATGCTGTCGGCCGTGAGGGTGAACTCCCGCACGCGGCGGCCACCCTCGTGAACCACCTGGCCCCAGTCGAACTGGCGCAGCAGGCGCAGCGGCTGCATCGATCCGAGGCGCAGCGGCTCTGCCGGCAGGGGCGGGGCCAGGGGAGCACCCCAGGGGCTCCACAGTGGTTCGCCCTGGGCCCCCGCCAGCCAGCGCCGGGCCCCCACGCCGGCCAGCACCAATCCTCCGGTGCCGGCCGCCAGGGCCGCCAGGGCACCGCGGCGTCGCCAGAGCCGTGGCTGCAGGGGCGGGAACGACTCAGGCACCCAGGGCCAGGGCCGTGACCTGGCCGGGGGTGAGCACGGGCCTGGCCGGCGGCAGGATCGAAGGCCAGGCCCGCTTGAGCTCGGCCAGGGTCTTCTGCAGCTTGGCGGCCTGCTCCGGGTTGGTGCGCTTCAGGGCTGGGGCGATCGGCTCGAGCAGCTGCTCCGCCACCAGCAGGAAACCAAGCGAGTCCTGATACTCCAGAACCTCCACGAACCTGTCGCCGGCCACGGCCGCGTCATATTCCTCCGCGGCGGTGCGGATCAGCTCGCGGATCACCGCCACCACGAAGGCCGGATCCTCACGCTGCTGCGGCGGCACCCCAGCCATCGCCTGGTCGATCGAGGCCTCCACCGCCTCGAGCGCCGCGCTCGTCTCCGGAGCGGCGGGGGCGGCCTGGAGGCGGGTCTTGAGCTCGGTCAGCTGATCGAGGAAGGGCCTGGCACCGCGGCGCTGGACTTCCGGCTCCAGATCCCCGTAGAGCTCATCGATGGGGTGGGCGATGTGGGGCTGGGCCTCGGCGGCCATCCCCCGGGCCAGCAGTTGCCGACCAGCCGCCAGGTGGCCGCGCATCAGCTGCAGGGTGGTGGCGTAACCCTCGGGGCTCCTGACGCCGAAACCGCCGCCTCCGGCGCCCTCACCTCCCTCAGCTCCCTCTCCACCCTCCCCTCCCTCGGTGTGCATCGCGCCCGGGTGAGTGGCCATGCCCTGGGCCGATGGAGCACCCGGCTCGCCCGGTTCACACCCTGCCGCCAGGACGGCGCTGGCGGATACCGCCAGGAAGAGCGCGACAACCCGGCGCGGGGGAACCGTCATCGAAGCCATCGCTCAGCTCCCCCAAGCCTGATGGGGTGCTGTCCAGCCAGGAGCGATGGATGCCACAGGTGCAGGTGACCGATGGCACAGGAGACCGATGACCCAGGGATTGTCTAGCTTCAGCGACCCAGACCGGTGAGGCCATGGCAACGATCGCGGTGAGCGGAGCCTCCGGCAAGACGGGCTGGCGGGTGGTGCAGGAGGCCCTGAGCCGGGGCCATCAGGTGAGGGCGCTGGTCCGGCCCGGTTCGGTGCTGCCGGCGGGCCTCGAGGGCGCCGCGGTGGTGCGGCTCAGCCTCGGCAGCCCCGAAGCCCTTCACGCCGCCCTGAGCGGCTGTGACGCCCTGGTGATCGCCACGGGAGCCCGACCGTCGGTGGATCTGAGCGGCCCCCTCCAGGTGGATGCCTTCGGGGTGCGCGACCAGATCCGCGCCTGCCGGGCGGTGGGGGTGCCGCGGGTGGTGCTGGTCAGTTCCCTGTGTGCCGGTCGCTGGTTGCACCCGCTCAACCTGTTCGGCCTGATCCTGGTGTGGAAGAGGCTGGGCGAACGCTGGCTGGAGCAGAGCGGCCTGGCCTGGACGATCGTGCGGCCGGGCGGACTGAGTGAACGGGAGGAGCACCTCGACGCCGAGGGGATCGTGTTCAGTGCCGCGGACCAACAGGAGAGCAGCAGCATTCCCAGGCGCCTGGTCGCACGGGTGTGCCTGGATGCGCTCGAGACTCCGGCGGCCGTGGGGCAGATCGTGGAGATCACCAGCAGCCCGGATCAGCCTCCCCAGCCGCTGGCCGCATGGCTGGCGAGCCGGCCGTCAGCGGCGGGCGCGGCGAGCTGAGCGGCTCAGAGCAGGCCCCGGTAACGCACCAGCAGCTGCACCATGGCCCAGGAGCCCAGGGTGACCTTGACGGCCACCAGCATGTTGAGCAGCGGAATCCAGCCGCCGCTGTCGATGCTGCCGAAGACGCCCTGGCCTGCGGGAACGAGGCCCTCCAGGCTGAGCAGGGCCACCAGCAGGAAGGCGACCACGGCCCCCTTTTCCCACAGATCGGCCCGGTAGCGCTGGTAGAGGCGATCGGCCAGCCGCACCGAGCCGCTGATCAGCAGCAGACCGATCGCCGTGCCGCCGGCCACCCCGGCGGCAAAGCCGCCGCCCGGAGAGAGGTGGCCCCGCAGGGCCAGCTCCACGGCCACCAGGGCGCAGACCGTCGCCCCCAGCTGGCAGAGCACCACCGAGGGAGCGTCCTGCAGGCCGCGGATCCGCCGCTGGCTGGGCTCCCCGCTGAAGATCCAGCGCACGCCGATCGAGGCCAGGGTGAACACCACGACCTCCGCGATGGTGTCGTAGAGGCGGGTCTTGAGGATGACGGTGGACACCAGGTTGGGCACCTCACCGGCCCGCAGCAGCTCCGCCAGGACCGCACTGAGCTGGGGGGGATTGGGCAGCGCCAGGGTGAGCGGAGCCAGACAGAGCAGCACCGCAGCGGCCAGATAGAGCAGCGTCACGGCCGGGCCTCCGGGGTGCGGCCCCCGACGCCCGTGGCCTGTTGCACGAGCTCCAGGCCATGGCCTTCGCCCTGCCAGAGGTCGGCGCCGGGAAGGGCGGCGAGCCGCTCGTGGAGCAGAGCCCGATGCAGCTGCAGGATGTAGAGATCCGGGGCATCGGCGGGAGCCAGCACGCCGTGGAGTGCCGGCTCACCGGGCTGGAGCTCGGGGATCAGCTCGAGGCGAAGGTGCAGGGGCTCCAGCCAGGCCCTCAGGCGCAGGATCACCGACTCGGGCGGCAACCCCCGGGGGGCGGCCAGGCGCAGCACCATCGAGGAGCGCAGCGCCACGGCGTAGAGGGTGGTGGAGAGCAGGGTGCCCACCAGGGCTTCGGTGAGGGCCACGTCGGCCGCGCCGAGCAGGGCATAGATCAGGGCGGCGACGGCGCCGAGGATGCCCCGCATCACCAGGGTCTGGTAGGGATTGGCCTGGCCGACCAGCAACAGCGCCGTCAGGGGCAGCAGGGCCGTGATCGGGATCAGCAGCGGTGCCTCGATGCTGAGGGTCACGGGCGCTCACCCCCAGGCCGCTCACCACCAGGGCGCTCAGCACCAGGGCCCTGGGCACGCAGCGGCTGGGAGCAGCTGGCGAGCACATAGCCGAAGATCGTGTTCCACACCACCAGCGACAACAGCGCCAGCAGCAGCAGGGGCCATTCGGGGTTGAGGCGCAGCAGCAGGCCCACCAGCATGAGGGCCGATCCGAGCGTGTCGGCGATGCCGAGGTAGTGGAGCTTGCGCAGGAAACTGCCCCGGCCCAGCAGGGGCCAGGTGCCTGCGAACCAGAACAGCAGGCCTACCAGCAGCAGCAGCAAGCTGAGCGATTCCTTCACCGGTCGAGCCCCCGCAGCAGATTGGCGAGCAGCATCACGGCGGAATTGCCCACGCTGAGCACGATCACCCCGACGAAACCAAGCATCCAGTCGTCGCGAAGCACCGAGACCGCCAGCATCAGGATGGCCACCTTCGTGGACACGCTGGCGAAGGCCGCGAGGCGGTGCCAGACATCGGTCGATCGGCACGCCACCAGGATCGGCAGCAGCAGGGCCAGAACCATGCCGAAGAGGATCAGGGTCATGGGGTGGGGTCAGGGGGAGTGGCGGGCTCTGCCGGATCCGGTGGGGCCAGCCGATGCACGCGGTAGGCGCGGCCGCCCCGTTCCACCCCCAGGGCGATGGTGAGGGGCGTGAGGGTGATCCGGAAGACCTCCAGGAAGGTGAGCAGCGCCGAGCCACGGGCGGTGACGGGCATCGGTTCGAGCCGCCCCTGCATCCGCCGGCCGAACAGCAGCAGACGCACCGCCTCGGCATAGGCCACGGGGATGGCCCGCAGACTCGCCCCCAGCAGCCGCATCAGCTCGGAGAGGGGCAGGTGGCGGGTGGTGCGGGCCTGGGGGAGGGCCTGGGCCACCGCCAGGCCGATGGCCACATTCGTGGTGCTGACATCGGCGCTGAGCAGGCACCAGATCAGCAGCCGCAGGGCGATGGTGATCAGCCGAGCCATGGCGCCTCCAGGGGGAGCAGGGTCAGCCAGACGGCCACACCCACCAGGGCCATGCAACCCAGCAAATCCTGCAGGCGCTCGAGGTTCGGCAGACCGGGCAGCCGTGGCGCGGACCGCCAGCGGGCCCACCCCAGGGCCAGGAGGCGGCAGCCCGCCTGAATGGCCACACCGAAGGCGAGCACGCCCACCGACTTGACCACCGCGCTGGCGGCCGGCAGCCGACCCGGCAGCAGCAGGCCGGCAGCAAGCAGCAGCAGCGCCAGAAGCAGCGCACCGATGGAGGGGTCACGCCAGTCCCAGGCGAGCGGCCGCCAGCACAGACGGGTGTAGACGGCCGCGGTGCCCACCATCGCGACCAGCAGCGCCAGTTCGGCGGGCGGTGATCCCAGGCTCGCCACCGCCTCGCCCAGCTGGTCCTTGGTCCAGAAGCCGAACAGCAACGGCGCTCCGGCGATCGAGAGGGACCCCAGCAGCAGGGGGGCGGCCAGGGCCATCGGCAGGGGCTGCTGGCTCCACTGGCTGAGATCCCGGCTGGGCACCCGGGCGGCCACCAGAAAGAGGGCGGCCTTGGCCACCCCGTGGGCGAGGGCGTAGAAGGCCCCGCTGGCGGGACTGATCAGCACCAGTCCGGTCTGGGAGAGGGTGCTCCAGGCCAGCAGTCGCTTGAGGTCGCGGTCGGCGAGGGCATAGCAGACGCCCAGCAGGGCACTGGCCAGGCCGATCACCAGCAGCACCGACCGGAGGGACGGCACCAGGCCCGCCAACCGCAGCAGGGGGCACAGGCCCCCCGCCACCACCACGCCCGAGAGGAGGGCGGAGACCTCGGCGGGGGCTTCGGCATGGGTGCGGGGGAGCCAGAGCCCCGAGAGGAACACCCCCGACTTGGTAAGCAGCCCGACCAGGACCAGCGCCAGCACCACCGCCTGCCCCTGGCTTCCGAGCGCTGGATCGGCCAGCGCCACGATGCGGAAACTGCCCGTGCGCAGGTAGAGAAGGGCGACGCCCACCAGATACAGCGTCATGACGCTGTTGCCGACAAGGAGGTAGCGCAGGGCGATCCAGAGCTGCTGGGGCTCGCGCTTCTGCAGGATCAGCAGAAAGGCGGTCACCCCCACCACCTCAAGGGCGACGTAGAGGCTGACCAGGTCCACGGCCAGGAACGCGGAGTTGAGGCCGCCCAGCAGCACCATCACCAGCAGCAGGAAGGGGCCGGGTACGGCACGGCCCCAGGTGTCGAGCAGCACCGCCAGCACCACCAGGGCGTTGAGCAGCAGGAAGGGGGCGGCATGGGCATCGGCCTGCAGCAGCACCCCCAGCGGGCCGGTGAGCTCGAGGCTCCAGGGGCAGGTGGCGCGCAGGAGCACCAGCCCCATGGCCAGGGTGGCCAGCGTGGCGCCGAGGGCCAGGGGCCGGGCGGTGGACGGGAGCAGGGCCGCCAGGAAGGCTCCCAGGAACGGCAGCAGCAGCCAGGCGACGATGAGGGTCATGACGGGCCGCTCAGGGTGTGGCGGCGGGCCCAGGGGGCTGGAGCTGCTCGAAACTGCCGGTCTCGAGCAGGGGATCGACGGCAGCCAGACGGGTGATCACCACCAGCAGCAGGGCCTGGATCGAAAGACCGATCACGATGGCGGTGAGGATCACGGCCTGGGGGATCGGATCCGCCCAGGGGCCAGCGCCGGCGAGGGCGTCGGCCCGGGGGACGATCGGGGTCCGCAGGCCGCTGCGGGCGGCCACCAGCACGAACAGGGCCACGGACGCCGTGCCCATCACATCCATGGCGAGGGCCTTGAGGAAGAGATTGCGGCGGGCGATCAGACCGAACAGCCCCGCCAGC
>NZ_JBKOUC010000024.1:0-44638 GCF_046764815.1 Aphanothece stagnina RSMan2012 | reverse complement strand
ACCAGGCCGACGCTGCGGAGCAGGAGGCAGTCGAGGCCGAGGCCAGTGGCGATGAGCAGCGCAGCAAGCGGGCATCACGTCGCAGCCGTGGTGCGCGCAAGCGAGCGGATGACGCCCAGAAGCTGGCGATTGAGAAGGCCGAGGCCGCGGGCCTGGATCTCAGCACCGTTGCCGCCGCTGCCGGTACCGATCCCTTGACGATGCCGCAGCGCACGCTCCCCACCGATGCAATCGGAAACCCCAAGCCCACCGCGCAGCGGAATTTCACCGACCCCGACAGCCACATTCTCAAGGGAGCGGACGGCTGGATCCAGGGGTACAACGCTCAGGCCGCCGTCGATGGCGACCACCAGGTGATCGTGGCCATCGGCGTCAGCAACCAGGCCAGTGATGCGGTGCACCTGCTGCCCATGCTGGAGCGGATCGAGGCCAATACCGGCCAGCGGCCGGATGCCTTGATCGCAGATGCCGGTTACTGCAGCACCGCCAACCTGAAAGCCTGCGAGGACAAGCAGCTCAACGCTTACATCTCCACCAGCCGTCAGCAGCACGGCCAGCGGCCCAGGCCTTCACGGGGTCCTGCGCCCCGGGATCTGGATGCCCGAGGGCGGATGGACCGAAAACTGCGCTCTCAGGCCGGCCAGGCGATCTACCCCCTGCGCTAGGCGAAAGCTTCTCCGAAGGAGTAGACGATCGTGGAGCCCGTGTTCGGTCAGATCAAAGGTGCCAGGCGCCTGGATCGCTTCCGGTTACGAGGCCTGGTAAAGGTGAACGGGGAATGGGCCCTGATGGCCACCAACCACAACCTGCTCAAGCTGTTCATGGCATCAGTGGCAACAGGTTGAGGGCGTGGTTGATGTCGCCAGGGCCGTGGGCGGGCATTCCGACATCGCCAGCGCTCAATGCTGGCGCTCTGCCCTCGGCGCAACGTGCGACAGGCTCCTAGCCGCAGGCTTCTGCGCAGCAGTAGGACCTTGTCGCGCTGAGAAGTGCACCTTTCGGTACGAAGGGAAACTTCTGAGCCCGGAACGGCGCCGAAAGGCTGTCAAGGTCCTGCAGGAGCGTTACCGGGCCTCTGAGCGCCTGGTCTGCCGGGTGGTGGGCCAGCACCGCAGCACGAAACGCAACAACGATAAGGTTGTCTCGATCGAGGAGGCCAAGCTCCTGCATCGGCTTCGGGAGATCGCCGCAGATCAAATCCGCTGGGGTCGCCGAATGGCCCATCGGCTGCTGCGACGGGAGGGCTGAATGGTGAACCACAAGCGGGTGCAGCGGCTCTGGCGGGGTAATGGCCTGCAACGGCCGGGTCCGAGAAAGCAGAGGCGCGCACGGTGCGCGGATGGCTTGGTGCGGCGTAACCGGGCCGAGTATTCCCATTTGGTATGGGCCATGGACTTCCATTTCTACGCCACAGCCGACGGCGACAGACCCAAGTTCCTGAAGGCTATCGACGAGTACAGCCGCCTCTGCTTGGCCATCCAGGTGGGCAGGCGCAGCAAAGCCAAGGATGTGGTGGCAGTGCTGGAGGAGCCCACCAGCTTCTACCCGGCACCGGCGTTCACCCGGAGCAACACATGCTGGGAGTTCATCTCTCAGACCCTTCGGCGCTGCCACATGACCACGACCACCCACTGTGATAGGGCCTGGACAGATAAAGGGAAGTCACCTAATATTTCTGCAACCCATAGATTCCATGGCCAGCCAACGGTGATAGCGACGTCCTGTCGTGTTTGCAGTGAATTGAGCTGTCGTGCTATCTAAAGTCTGATGATTGGCTTGAATGGCGATGCGCAGTTGTTCTGCTGCAGCTCCTGCATCAGGATCCCCCCAGAGGTGCCCTTCCGCAGCCGGATAGGCCCCAGCTGGAATGGTCCACGGGCTGCAGGGCACCAGATGATAGTTCGGTCCTTCGCAGAAGTCCCGGTTCCCGCCGAAGTCGCTGGCCACCACCTGAAGCCCCAGCAGCGCGGCTTCCGCAATCCCCCTCCCGAATCCCTCGCTGCGATGCAGCGATAGAAACACATCGCAGGCCCCGATCAGCGACAACAGCTCATAGCGCTCAAGGTCGGCCTCGATGATCTTCAGCCGTGGATCCAGCGAGGCTTGCTGCTGGAGCTGCTCCCAGGTTTCGTTCACCGTCATGGGCCGTAGTGCTTTGATCACCAGTTGAACCTTCTCAGGTCCCCCAGGAGGAAAGGCTCGCTGGAAGGCCGCGATCGCTGCCCTGGGATTTTTGCGGGCCAGTGAGGACTTCACATCGAAGACGAACAGCACCAGACGCGCCTCGGGATCCAGGCCCCAGCGCTGGCGGGTGCCGAGGCGGCGCCCGGGTTGTCGGTACTGTTCCGGATGATCGATGTGTACGGCCATCGGCATCACCTGCAACGGCCGTTCATCAGGGTCACTGAAGGGTTCCAGGGCCGTGGCCGTGAAGGTGGTGGACGGCCAGAAGGCATCGGCCAGCGGAATCACGCACTCCCAGGCCTTCGGCCATGTTTCGGTTTCCCAGGGCCAGGCCACGATGGTGGTTCGCCCCCGCTGTTGGGCCATGCCCTCCCGGGCAATCCAGGCCGCATGGCTTGGCGCAGCCAGGCATACCAGGTTGAACCGGTAAGGTCCCGGCTCCCTCTTCGCAACGGCATAGGGCTGAAGATTGCGGTCGGTGGCCGGGGCGCCGTTGTTGGCCGGCACGTTCACAACGCAGAAGGGCACCTCCGCGCTCTCCAGGGCCAGGGCGGCCATTCGTATATCCTCTCCGATGCCGAACACCTCGAAGGCGTGGCCGATCAGGTTCACCCCGAAGGGACGCTGTTGCCGCGGAACCCTTGCGTCCTCGGGCATGGCTTCGGCCTCAATCTCCCCGGCTTCGTTGAAGCTCATCTGGGGCAACACATCCCTGGCTCGCTCCCGCCACCAGGAACGAAAGGAATCGAGTTCCTGAGCCAGATGAAATGCATGCTGCAGCTCCGGTTCAAGCAACCAGTGCAGCACCGCGATCAGCGGCAGCCCATGCACAGGCCTGTTGAGTATCCTCACCAGCTGCGTGTCCTGCCGCAGCAGCCGAAGCCGTGGCCACCAGGCCCGTACGACCAAGTCCGCCAGACGTCGCAATCCCCACAGGCCGTGGTGGGGGAGCTCCTTGAGGTCTGGATACAACATGTCAAGGACCAACGTCACGCTCCAGACGGAAGCCAGGCCTCCTTCGACCAAGGCCTGATCCAGCCGTTCCTCCCAGGGACGTTTCAGCGCATCAAGGCTCCAGTCCTGGGCCAGCCGAGTTGAGCCCTCAACGCCCAACAGGGGCTTTGTCTCCTCCAGTACCCATTCGAGCTCCTCGAAAATGGTCTTCCCGCTGGGTGGTGTGGCGAGGTTGTTGGAGAGCTGGAACCCGTACTCGTTCAGGGGAGTCAGGGGGACCTCTGCCCAGATCCCGCGTAGTTGGGAACAGAACTCCAGGGCTCGTTGACGACAACGCCCAGCACCTTGCCAGTCGCTGTGTTGGCGGGTCCGAACCCAAAGCTCGGGGGTCACCACCACACGTTCTGGACATTGCCGCAGCACCTCCAACAGCCACGCGTCGCGGTGACAATGCGGCAGATGCTGAGGTGGGGATGGGCTGTGGAGTTCGAGTGCCCGTCGCCAGCTCACGGCCCCTGGGCAGTAGAGGCCTGCTTCGACCACCGTTCGAAGCCCGGTCGAGGCGGCCAAGGCGCCGTGGCGCTTGAGTGCACGGCCGGATCGATCGAGATGTTCGCCATCGCCGACCACCATCAGGGCCTCGGGGTGGTGGGCCACGGTGTGGCTCCACTTTCGCAGCGCTTTGGGTTGCAGCAGGTCTCCGGCTTCCAGCCACCAGATCCAGCTGCCCTGGGCGCTGGCAGTGGCCTGCTTGAGCGCGGCCACTTCAGTGCTGGCGTCGCCCTCCCACCAGCTCAGGGTCGGGACCTCGGCCGTACAGGCCGTGATGGAGGCCACACCCGCAGCGCTCAACCGCCAGGCCACGATCTGAATCTCGGTCTGCAGGCCCGCCTTGGCCTGGGCCAGGATGAGACTCTCCAGGCTGGCTGCAACTCCCGGTGCGTCACCGATGCAGACGAGTTGAATCGTCAGGCTGTTGGATACAGGCTCGGACGGGATCATGCGGTCAACCGTCCTGCGCCGGCAGGCTTTCACTCTGTGCTGTGGCGTGCAAGAGCCGACTCGTCAGACCCCGGATTCGCCTGGACAGCTGGGCATGGTCGCGGAGCAGAAGTAGGCACTGTTCATTCATGCTGCGCAACCAGCTGATCTTCATGCTTTGTGAATCCATGCGGCGTTGGAGTATCACCCGCTCATGGTTTAAGACTTGTATGTGGCGCTGGATCGTCTCCCGCTCCCGATCGAGATCCTGTTGCGCTAAGGGTGCAGTCTTGCGCTTGCTGCTTTCGCTGGCCCGAATCAATTGATTCCAGTTCTGTACAAGAGTAGTGGCGGAATAACCGCGTAAGAGCGCGGTGTAAGGGGGATCGGCCTCGCAAATTCCATGAGTGGAGGCTCGTTCGAGCTTGTGATAGAGCTCAGCGAGCTTTGGCTCGGTCTCGAGGATCAAGGCTGTCATCGCCCCCACAAGGGGTGGTGGGGCGGCCAGGGGAGCGGATCCCGGCAGCGGGCCATCACCTTGCCAGCCAGCCAACTGATCGGCACTGCAGCTGAGCAGCCTCTCGCCATTCACCGCACTCGCTTGGTTGATTCCTGTGGCATCCAGGGTGAGCTGGTAACTCGCCAGGATGGCGGCATGGGGCAGGCGCCCCGTGCTGATCAGCCAATGGGGCGGCATGTAAACCAGCACACATCCCGATTCCCTGCTGAACCAGTTGTCGCGCAGTGCCCCGATCTGCTCGAGCAGTTCTTCCAGGTGCGCCGGAAGGGGCTGGGCTGAGGACCAGCGGAGCATGCGTAACAATCTTTATTGTCACATCTTACCATGGCAGAAGGCGTGGGTCGCTGTAAATGGGGCGTTGGTTTCTCTCTGCAAGCCGCTCACCACACATTCTCGATCACATTCATGGCTCTTAAATAGGCTGGCGTGTCTTCACTGGCGCCACCGTCGTCCTGGTTGGTGTCATCAGGAATCGCCCGGCGGGCATTGTCCGCAATCACGGCGTTGGCCAGCAGATCCAGCGACTCTGGACGCTCCAGGCTCTGCAGCGCCTCGGAATAGCGCCGGCTGTGGGAGGGCCGCACCGATTCCTGGCAGTAGTTCGAGAGTTCGCGGCTCTCGGTCATCACCCGGAAGGCGATGGCCTTGGTGTCGCTCTTGCCGAAGATCGCCATGTACAGCAGGTTCACCATCGAGGCGTCGTGCACCTGGAGGCCATAGTTGATCAGGATCTGGGGCCAGAAGCGCAGCGCCTTGAGGCCTTCGAGGCCACCCTTCTTCACCCCCGCCTGTTCACACCACTGCTCGAACTCATCCACGTCGTGGGGGCAGCGCCCCAGCGTGCGCATGCCCTCGGCCAGGATCTGGCCGGCCTGGAAGTTGCGGGTCGGCTTGCCGAACACCGGCAGCATCATGCTGCCGCGCACATCGGCCACCATCGCCGTCAGCTGGGTGAAAGTGTGGTCCCGCACCTTCTCCATGTCGCCGCCGCGGCTGAGGGTGGCCTCGATTCGCTGCACGCCGTAACCCAGCTCAGTGAGCGGGAAGGGCTGGCGGCCGTAGAGCCGCTGCCGGTCCCGGCGGCGCATCGACACGGACGACGCCTGATCCAGGCACTGGTCGAGCAGCAGCGTCAGCAGGGTCGGCAGGATGCCGGTGTTCTCGGCGTGGTAGCCGTAGCCGAAGCCCGCAAAGATCGAGGAGATGTTCTTGGCGGCCTTGATGTACTGGGCCTCCACGTTGTGAACGCCGGGCGACACCTGGATGTTTGGCGATAGCCGATCCAGCAGCCTGGCCCCGAGCAGGGCGGTGATGGCATTCGGATGGCAGAAGTTGGCGGTGAAGCTGTCGACCGGATCCCGCAGGGCACCGTGCCGGTGGAAGCCGGAGAAGAAGGCCAGATTCGGCTGGCGTTCGCACAGCACGTAGGAATCGTTCCGGAGCGGATCGTGGCTGAACGAACCGGCCAGGCAGGCCAGCACCACCTGCTCGCGATCCAGTTCCCGCCGCAGGTCGCAGGCCTCGAGCAGGTCCTGCTCGATGTGGTTGCTGTTGGCGCTCAGCACCACCAGATCACAGTGCTCGATCAGGTCCCGCAGGGTGTTCTCCTGCAGGCGCCCATTCCGCTCGTGCCGCAGCATCCGCTCCATGGTGGCCACGTGGGCCGGGTCCATGCCGGAGAGATCCCGCGCCGAGAAGGCCCCGAACAGGCTTCGCCCCGGCCGCGGGGCCAGCATCAGGCGATCACCGCCGCCGTGCATGGCGCTGTTGTAGGCCAGGGAAGCGGGGTACAGACCGATGCTGTAGAAGCCCACCAGCCCCCGCTCCAGGCCCAGGATCCGGCGGCGCACCGTGTCCTGGTCGAGGGAGTCGGCGAAGAAGCTGTTCTGCATCGGGCAGGTCTGGTCGGCCGGCATCGGACCACGCCTTCATACTGCGCCCACCGGAGGCGAGGGCGTTGGCGACGATCGACTGGCTGATCCTGATCGGCTACCTGGTGGCCAGCCTGGTGCTCGGTCTCTGGCTCGCCCGCCGCAACCGGGACCAGGCGGATTACTTCGTGGCCGGCCGCCAGCTGAAGGGCTGGCTGGCCGGCGCCTCCATGGCCGCCACCACCTTCTCGGTCGACACGCCCCTCTACGTGGCCGGGCTGGTGGGGGTCCGCGGTCTGGCGGGGAACTGGGAGTGGTGGAGTTTCGGTGTGGCCCACGTGGCCATGGCGGTGGTCTTCGCCCCCCTCTGGCGCCGCAGCGGTGTGCTCACGGATGCCGCCTTCACGGAGCTCCGCTACGGCGGGGCCACCGCGGCCTGGCTGCGGGGCATCAAGGCGTTCCTCTTCGCCCTGCCGATCAACTGCATCGGCATCGGCTACGCCTTCCTCGCCATGGCCAAGGTGAGCGAGGCCCTGGGCCTGGCCCCCACCCCCCGGGCCCGCCTCACGCTGCTGGCGATCGTGGGCGTGCTCGTGCTCGTGTACACGGCGGCGGGGGGGCTCTGGGCCGTGGTAGTGACCGACATGGTGCAGCTGGTGCTCGCCCTGATGGGCGCCACGGCCGTCGCCGTGGTGGCGGTGCAGGCTGCCGGGGGGATGGACGCCATGCTTGAGAGCCTGCGGGCCCTGGATCGGCCCGAACTGCTCTCCCTGGTGCCCTGGCATCTCCAGGACGGTCGCCTGCAGTGGATCGAAGGGGCCGGCATCTCGGTGGCGACCTTCAGCGCCTACATCGCCCTGCAGTGGTGGAGCTTCCGCCGCAGCGACGGGGGCGGCGAATTCATCCAGCGTCTGCTGGCCACCCGCAACGAGCGGGAGGCCCGCGTGGCCAGCTGGGTGTTTCTCGGGGTGAACTACCTGCTGCGCAGCTGGCCCTGGATCCTGGTGGCCCTGGCCGCCGTGGTGCTGCTGCCCGAGCAGACCGACTGGGAACAGAGCTATCCCCTGCTGGCCGTCCGTCTGCTGCCACCGGTGGCCCTGGGGCTGGTGGTGGTGTCGCTGGTGGCCGCGTTCATGAGCACCGTGAGCACCGCGGTGAACTGGGGGGCGAGCTACCTCACGGTGGATCTCTACCAGCGGTTCATGCGACCGTCGGCCTCCGAGCGGGAGTTGCTGCTGATCGGCCAGCTGGCCTCGGTGCTGCTGGTGGTGCTTGGGGTGATCACGGCCCTGCTGAGCAACAGCATCGGCACGGTGTTTCGCCTGGTGATCGCGATCGGCACCGGCCCCGGGGTGGTGCTGGTGCTGCGCTGGTTCTGGTGGCGGATCAATGCGGCCGCCGAGCTGGCGGCGATGGTGGGGGGCTTCCTGGTGGGCCTGGCCACCTCGGTGGTGCCCCTGCTGCGCGTCGACGACTACGGCGAGCGGCTGCTGATCACCACCGGGATCACGGCCCTGATCTGGATCCTCGCCATGCTCGCCACCCCCCCGGAATCTCCCGAGGTGCTCGAGCACTTCGTGCGCCAGGTCCGCCCCGCCGGCCCCGGCTGGCGCCACTGGCGCCAGCGCACGGGCGTGGAGCCCGAGGAGACCCTGCTGGACCTGATCAGCCAGCTGATCTGCAGTTGTGCGGTGCTGTTCGGTGCCCTGCTCGGGCTGGGTGGCTTCCTGCTGAAGCTCCCCGTCTGGGGCTGGGGCGGCCTGGTGGTGGCGGTGCTGGGGGTGCTCGCCCTGCGCCAGCGCGCCCGGATTCAGGGCGGCCTGCGACGGCTGCTGGGCCTGACCCCGCAGGGGTGATGATGGCCGCGGCGAACGGCCAGCTCCCCCCGTGCAATTCTTCCGCTCCTTCCTGCTGCCGGCTGCGATTGTGCTGTTGTTCGCTCTGGCCTTGTTCGCAGTCAGTGCCCGGATCTGGCTCCCGGGAGACATGGCGGCTCCCGCTCCGATGGGCTGAGCAGCTTCCGTGAGTCCCCTCCCATCCGATTCTTGGCCCCCTGAGCCGGCGCCAGCCGAGCAGGCGCCTCCCGATGGACCCTTCAGCCAGAGTCCGCAGGAGCTCTACCTCGACCCGGAGGTGCTGGCCCAGGAGCTGGCCCAGGAGCTGCTGGGCGACCCGCTCGATGAACTCGAGGGCGGAGAGCCCGCCAGTGCCGACGTGGCGGCGGAGTGTGATCTTGGGCTGACCCTGCTGGCCGGAGACCACGACCAGCGCATGCAGGGGCTGCGGATCTTCTGCGAGCACCGGGACCCGCGGGCCGTGCCTCTGCTGCTGCCCCTGCTGGCCGCCAGCTGTCCGATCCTGCGGATGAGTTCGGTCTATGCCCTGGGCCGCAACCCCAGCCCCCAGGCGGTGGAGCCCCTGCTGGCCCTCCTCGCCGGGGATGACAACGGCTATGTGCGCAAGGCGGTGGCCTGGAGCCTGGGCAACTACCCGGAGGCTCCCGTGCTCAATCCCCTGATCCGGGCCCTGCAGGTGGACATCGCGGCCGTGCGGCTCTGGGCCGCCAGTTCCCTGGCCGATGCCGGCGGCACGGGCCCGGCCAAGGCCGACCCGGCCGCCGCCCAGCTGCTGCTCAGCCTGCGCATCGACAGCGAGCCGGCGGTGCGCAGCAACAGCGCCTGGGGGCTCGGACGACTCTACGCCGACCTGGTCGAGCCCCGCCAGCAGGAGGTGGTGGAGGCCCTGCTCCAGACCATGCTCCACGACGCCGAGTCGGGGGTGCGGGACGAAGCGAGGCTGGCCCTGGAGCAGCTGGAGCAGCCCGAGGTGCTCGAGCGCCTCCAGACCCTGGTGGACGAAGGCCTGCTGGCCTGATCCCAGCGATCGGCAATCGCGGTTAGCATCCGCCCACTGCGCGCCGCTCTGGGATGGCACAGCAATCCATCCGCTTCCGCATCCGGCCCGATGGCCGGGTCGAAGAGCTGGTGGAGGGGGTGCAGGGGCAGGGCTGCGAGCGGCTCACCGAGGGCATCGAAGCCCGCCTTGGGGCTGTCCAGCAGCGTCTCAGCACGGCTGAGGCCTACCAGGTCACGCCCCAGCACCAGCCCGAAGCCCAGACCACCCAGCTTTCCTGAGTCCCAGCCTCCTCGAGACCATGTCCCACTTCAGCACCCTGAAGACCGAGCTCCGCGACCGGGAGGCTCTGCTTGCTGCTCTCATCGACCTCGGCCATGCCCCCGCCGATGGCGAGCGGCCGGTTCGTGGCTATCGGGGGCAGACGGAGCTGGCGGATCTGGCGATCAGCCAGATCAACGGTGCCGACATCGGCTTCCGGCTCAACCCCTCCAGCGGTTGCTACGAGCTCGTCACCGACCTCGATCTCTGGAAGCAGCCGGTGCCCGTGGAGCGCTTCCTCGCCCAGCTGAACCAGCGCTACGCCCTGCGCAGCATCCTGGCCGCCACGGCGGATGAGGGCTTTCAGGTCAGCGAGCAGACCAGCCATGCCGATGGCAGCATCGAGCTGGTGGTGACCCGCTGGGCCTGAGGGTGAGCCTGCCTCCCCCCCAGCCCCCGATCGCGGACCCGGCCCTGGCCTTCACGGCAGCGCCGACCCATTCCCAGGGCCAGCCCAGCGGCCTCGAGCCCCTGCTGGGTGGAGCCCTTCGTCAGAAGGCGGTCTGGGTGGATGAGGCCGTGTGCATCGGCTGTCGCTACTGCGCCCACGTGGCGGGCAACACTTTCCTGGTGGAGGAGACCTGGGGGCGCTCCAGGGCCATCCGCCAGGACGGCGACAGCACCGACACCATTCAGGAGGCCATCGACACCTGTCCGGTGGACTGCATCCACTGGGTGGCCTACGAGGACCTGCCGGGCCTGGCCGAACAGCTCTCCCAGCAGGACATCCAGCCCCTGGGATTCCCCAATCCCGCCCGGATCCGGCGCACCCTGCCCCGGCGGGATCCCGGCTGAGGCTTGTTGAGGCGATGGCGATGATTCCCACCCGCCGCTTCGGGCGCACCGAGCTGCCCATGCCCGTGCTCTCGCTGGGGGGCATGCGTTTCCAGCAGAGCTGGAGCGACCTGGCGGCTGACCAGATCACGGCGGCCAGCCAGGCCAACCTGCGGGCGACCCTCGAGAAGGCCCGTGCTGCGGGCCTCCATCACATCGAAACGGCCCGTCACTACGGCAGTTCCGAGCGGCAGCTGGGCTGGTTGCTGGCCGAGCTGCCCGATCCGCAGCGCATTCTCCAGACCAAGGTGCCCCCCCAGGCCGATGCCCAGGCCTTCGAAGCCGAGCTGGCCCGCAGTTTCCGCCGCCTGGGGGTGGAGCGGGTTGACCTGCTTTCCATCCATGGCATCAACCTGCCGGAGCACCTGGAGCACACCCTGCGGCCCGGGGGCTGCCTCGAGGTGGTGCGGCGCTGGCAGGGGGAGGGGCGGATCGGCCATGTGGGCTTCTCCACCCACGCCAGCCTGGAGCTGATCCAGGCGGCCATCGCCACCGACGCCTTCGACTACATCAACCTGCACTGGTATTTCATCCGTCAGGACAACCGGCCCGCCATCGATCTGGCCCAGGCCCATGACATGGGCGTCTTCGTGATCAGCCCCACCGACAAGGGCGGACACCTGCACAGCCCATCCCAGCGGCTGTTGGATCTGTGCGCCCCCCTGCACCCGATCGTGTTCAACGATCTGTTCTGCCTGAGCGCACCGGGCGTCCACACGATCAGTTTGGGGGCGGCCGGGCCCCAGGATCTCGATCGCCATCTCGAGGCGGTGGCCCTGCTGGATCAGGCCGACGCCTTGCTCCCCGGCGTGGTGGAGCAACTGGAGCAGGCCCGGCACGAAGCCCTGGGCGCCGACTGGCTGGCCAGCTGGGATCGGGGGCTGCCGGACTGGAGCCAGGCCCCGGGGGAGATCAACCTCCCGGTGCTGCTGTGGTTGCACAACCTGCTGGAGGCCTGGGATCTCGAGAGTTTTGCCAGGGCCCGCTACGGACTGCTGGGCCAGGGGGGCCACTGGTTCCCGGGGGCCAACGCCGATGGCCTCGACCACACGGTCAGTGAGCAGGAGCTGCTCGGGGCCCTGGCGGCGAGTCCCTGGCGGGAGCGGATTCCGGCGGTGCTGCGCCAGCTGCGGGATCGCCTGGGCGGGCAGACCGTGAGCCGCCTCAGTTCCGCCGACTGAGCCTCCTCTCCCCAGCGGATCAGACCGCCTGGCCCAAGGGGACTTTGGCCGGAATCCCCACGGCCCGCGGGTAGGTGCCCGGACAGCTGGCGGTCGGGGCCAGACACACCGCATGGCGCAGACCCCGCTCTCCGGGGAGCTCACGGCGCTGCACGGTCTCGATCCGCGCCCGCAGCTGGTGGCAGGCCCGCTCCAGGTCCGCCTGGTCCTGCTCCGACCACTGGCCGCGGTAGAGCAGGGCCCGGCCGCTGGGCGCCAGCAGCGGGACGAGGTACTCGGCCACCACAGGGGCCCGGGCCACCGCCCGGGCCACCGCCCAGTCGAACCGGCCCCGGCACTCCGGAGCGCGGCCGGTGAGCTCGATCCGTTCACAGCGCAGGCAGACGCGCTGCTCCAGGCCCAGGGCCGCCGCCATCGCCCGCACGGCCTCCACCTTGCGGCCCACCGAGTCCACCAGGGTCAGGCGGGCCTGGGGCAGGGCCAGGGCGAGCACGAGCCCCGGCACCCCACAGCCGGTCCCCACGTCGATCAGCTCGAGCGGTTGGTCGCGGTGGGGCCCCGAGAGCAGCGGCACCAGCGGCCAGAGGCTGTCGAACACCTGGGCGATCCAGTAGTCATCGCCCTCCACCAGACGGGTCAGGTTCAGCCGGCCGTTCCACTCGCGCAGCTGCTGCTGCAGGGCGCCGAAGCGCTCCACCTGGGCCGGCTCCGGCCGCCAGCCCAGCGCCTCCCAGAGGGCGTCGCGATCGGCGACGGTCGGCAGCGCGGATCCGGAAGCGGCAGCCATCCGCAGATCGAGGGGATGTGATTCCTAGGATCCCGCAGACCGGCCCCTCTGCCGTTGCTGCCCCCCGGCTCACCGTCTGGCGACGCCCCCATCCCCGCCCTCAGCCATTACGCGTTGCTGCAGCTGCCCAGCTCGGCCACCACCGAGGAGCTGCGGCAGGCGTTCCGCAGCCTCAGCAAGCGCTACCACCCCGATACCACGGCCCTGCCGGCTGCAGAAGCGGCCCAGGCCTTCCAGCGCCTCCAGCAGGCCTATGCCGTGCTGAGCAACCCGGAGGCCCGGCGGATCTACGACGCTGAGCTGCTCCGGGTGGCCCCTGCCCCGGTTCCCCGCCCGGTGGGCCCGATCCCCCTCACCCGCCCCCTGCCGGTGAGGCGGGCCCTGTCCGGTGGGGAGTGGCTGGCGCTCCTGCTGCTCGGGGTGGCGTTGCTCCTGAGCCTGGTGCTCGGGGTGGGTCTGGCCCTTGCCCGGGGGATGGAGCTGGCCCGTTCCCCCAGTTGGTGGCCACCGACCTGACCACCCGACCTGACAACCTGAAGGGCATGCCTGATCTGCCGGCCGACCAGACGCCCCTGTACCACCACCCGCTGCCGGAGCTGGAGGCCTGGTTGCGCCAGCTGGGCGCCGTGCAGCGCCCTTCCGATCCCTGTCTCTGGGATCTGCACCGCCCGGAGTGGAGTGCCCGCATCGAACTGGAGGTGGAGGATCTGCGGGTCAGCTGGCACGCCGATGGCCAGGCCTGTGTGCGCCAGTTCCCCTACGGCCTCTCGCGAGCGGATGCGGAGGCGGCGATCCTTGCCGGCCCCTGACCCATGGCAGGGGTGACCATCACACGCACGGACCGATCGATCACTGACAGAGCGGTGCTCGGCGCGCCTCCGAACTGGCCAGGGGGCCGCAGTTCACCCACTGCACGACCTTGAGCTCCACGTCGGTGAACACCACCAGGATGCCGCCGCAGAGCAGAACCAGGGCCAGGCTGACCAGGGTGTTGCGCCGGTCCATGGCGTGGCCTCGCGGGTACCAGGGATCTGTTTCAGTTCCGCAATCTATGGAGGATGTTCTGGCGCTGCCATTCCTGATCCAGCCCTGAGGCCGTGAGGGGCTCGAGTGGCGGCAGGTGGCCCAGCAGAGGCACGCGCCCCAGCTCCTGCAGGGTCCGCGGGTTGTCCGCGTGGGCAGGCCCGTTGAGGATCAGGCCCAGCACCGGGATCTGGCGCTGGGCCAGCGCCTCCAGGGAGAGCAGGGTGTGGTTGAGGGTTCCCAGCCCGCTGCGGGCCACCAGCACCACGGGCAGCCCCCAGCGCTGCAGCTGATCGATCTGCAGCCAGTCCCGGCGCAGGGGCACCAGCAGGCCGCCGGCCGTCTCCACCACCAGGGGACCTGCCACGGCCGGCATCTCCAGGCGGTGGGGCTCGATCGTCACACCCTCCTGCTCGGCCGCCCAGTGGGGGGAGACCGGGGCCTGAAACCGGTAGGCCTCGGGCAGCAGCCGCTCGTCCGGCAGATCCAGCAGGGCCTGCACCCGGCCCCGGTCACCGCCTCCCTCCAGCCCGCTCTGCACCGGTTTCCAGTACAGGGCCCCGAGACCCTGCACCAGCCATGCGCTCACCACGGTCTTGCCCACATCGGTGTCGGTGCCGCACACCACCAGCCGCAGGGCCGGCGCCGGGCTCACGGGCGCTTCTGGCCCACCAGCAGCATCACCTCCCATGTTGCCACTCCGGAGCTGGGCCAATGCTGCAACAGCCGCCGCAGCTGGCCCGGGGCGAGGGGAGCGGCGGTGGTGCTGCCGGCACCGATCGCCTTGAGCTGGCCCAGGAAGGTGCGGCCATCGGCGCAGGGCAGGCTGAAGCGCATCCGCTCCGAGCACTTCAGCTCGAGCAGCGTCTGGGCACGGGTCTCCAGTGCCTCGGCTGCGGGCAGGGGCAGCAGGGTGCAGGGCACCTGGGCCCTGGATGCGGCCTCCCTCCACTCCGGAAAGCTCCCCGCCGTCGGTACCGCCAGCCCGAGCCAGCCGGCGGGAGCCAGGGCCCCGCACCACTGCTCCAGCCGCATCAGCGGCTCCTCCAGCCACTGGAGGGCGAAGCTGGAGGTGAGCAGCGCCGCACCCGCCAGGTCGGGCGGTAGGCCGCGGTTCAGATCCCACACCTGGCTGCCATGGCTGCCGGACAGGGGATTGCGGGCCAGCAGCTCGGGGCTGGCATCCAGCTGGAGCAGGTGGTGGGGCCAGCCCTGCCGGACCAGGCTCTGCCCCACCAGGCCCGTGCCGGCGCCCAGATCCGCCCCAGGCCCCACCGGCAGGGGCAGCGTCAGCAGCCGCCGGGCCAGGCGCCAGGCGATGGCCCGTTGCAGCCGGGCGTGCCGGTCATAAGACTCCGCACGGCGGTTAAAGCCGCGCCGCACCCGTTGGCTGAAGGGCTCGGGCTGGCTCAGAGCTGTTCGATCCACCCGATCACCTGATCCACCAGGGAGTCCGCCAGCAGACAATGGCCGATCCCGCGCAGTTCGAGCCGATCGGCCTCCGGCAAGGCCTCACGCAGCAGCTGCCGCGCCTGGGGCAGCACGATCTGGTCCCGTTCGGCCTCCACGATCAGGCAGGGGGCCTGGGATGGGAATCCACAGGGCAGGCCGCTGGTGGCCTCCAGCCGGGCCAGATCCTCCAGCAGGCGCTGGCGGCCGGCCGCGGTCAGCGGAGCCTCGAGGATGGTGGCGGGCAACCGGCTGATCGGCTGGGGCTCGGCGGCCTTCTCGAGAAAGGCATGCAGCATCGCCTCCGGGTTGGGGCCCTGGAGTTCCCGCGCCATGCCGGCCAGGGCGGCCCTGAGCCGGCGGCCTCCCGGCCCCAGGGGCACGAAGCGGCCGAAGCTGGCGAGCAGCACCACGGCTTCGGCCTGGTGCAGCAGCTCCGCCGGGAGTAGATGGGGCCCGAGTGAATGGGCGAGCACCACCCGCCTTCCCTGAGCGGGCCAGGCGGGAGCCAGGGGCGGGCAGGGCCCATAACCCCGATCGGGGCTCTGCCAGCCCCAGCCCCGCTCGCGGGCCTGGGCTTCGAACGGGGCCCAGCTGCGATGATCGCCGCACCAGCCGTGCATGGCGATCAGCTGCACGGGCCGGCTCCAAGGGCGTCGAGCAACCGCTGCAGGGTGCCGCTGGGCAGATCCTGGCGCAGCACCAGCCGCAGCCGCGCCGTGCCCTCCGGCACCGTCGGCGGCCGGATCGCCACGGTGAGCAGTCCCGCTGCTTCGAGCCGCTCCTGCAGGGCCAGGGCCTCGGCATCAGCTCCGATCAACAGGGGCAGGATCGGCCCATCCCCGGGGGGCCGAGGCCAGCCTGCGGCCTCCAGGGCATCACGCCAGCGCCGGGCCCGCTGCAGCAGGGCCGGCCCCGGGTTGGTGGCCTGGATCTGTTCGAGGGCGGCCAGGGCCGCGGCCGCCAGGGGAGGCCCCAGGGCGGTGGTGTAGCGGAAGGCGCCGCTGGTCTGCAGCAGCCACTCCATCACCGTGGCGTCTCCGGCCAGAAAGGCCCCGCCACTGCCGAAGGCCTTGCCGAAGGTGCCGCTGATCAGCGCGATGGAGTCGAGGCCGTGGCCCAGCCCACGACCCTCCGGCCCCAGGATGCCGAGGGCATGGGCTTCATCGAGCACAAGGGCCGCATCGTGGCGGTGGCAGAGTTCTGCCAGGGCGGCCACGTCCGGGCTGGTGCCCTCCATGGAGAAGAGGCTTTCGCTCAGCACCACCAACCGCTGGTCGGAGCGGCGGCGCCGGGCGGCCTCCAGCCTCCGGGCCAGGTCGGCCAGATCGTTGTGGCGAAAGCGCCGGAGGTCAGCACCGCAGGCCCGAATGCCGGTGAGGAGCGAGTTGTGGATCAGCCGGTCGGCCAGCACGAGGCTGTGGCGATCGGCGAGGGCAGCAACGGCGGCCAGATTGGCCTGGAAGCCGCTGGGGAACAGCAGCGCCCGCTCCCGTCCCAGCCAGCTGGCCAGTGCGCTCTCCAGCGCGCTGTGCACCGGCCTGGTGCCGGTGACCAGGCGTGAGGCCCCTGCCCCCACACCCTCGCTGGCGGCAGCTGCCTGGGCGGCGAGGATGACCTGGGGATGGCGACTCAACCCCAGGTAGTCGTTGCTGGCCAGGTCGAGGAGGGTGTGTGGTCGCTCAGCGAGAGATGGGGCGAAGGCGGCCAGACCGGCGGGTGCCAAAGAGCGAAGCCGTCGACGACGACTGCTCTTCATCGACTCGAGCTGTTCTCGAAGTGCCGCCAGCCAGGAGATGGAGTTGATTGCGTCGAACCGACTCTGTTTGCTCACCATTTGATTGAGCGAAATCAACCGCTGCAAGACATGGCTGGAATTGGGACAAGCGAGAGCCTTGTTACGTCTCTGGCATTTATAGATACCCTGCAATCCGGGAAAGATAAGCTCTTGCCTTCATGCCATCTGTGGATGCTAGCCGATGACGTGGGCCCATCCAGCCAAGAGAGTCCTGAGGGGAAGCTCGTCCCTGATGGTGGTCCGGAGCTGCAATGCCTTGATGCTGATGGGTTTGAAACCCAATGCGTGTCAGGTCCTGCGCCCGTTGGCTGAAGGGGCACGCCCACGATGCATGTCGGAAAGCATCAGGCGAAAGTTGATGCCCAGGTCTGAAGACCACCCGACGGCATGGGCCAGGAACCAAGCCGGCGTGGCCATCTGCTCGTTGTCGAACACTTGACCGATGCAGGGCATGTGGTGTTGTCGATAGCGACGTACACCATCCCATCGCCGGCATCCTGCGAGCAGACTTGACTGCTGTCCCGGGTGATCCATGACCCACGGAGGGAAGCTCACCGGGTGAGGGCCAGATGACGTTGAATCTGGCGGTGGATGAGGCCACCCGTCAGCCATGTTCCCAGATCATCTTCGCGGCGAAGGCTGTTTGGCGTAGTTGAGCACCTAAGCCGCGGAGTGGCATGGCTCGACGGCGAGGGATTTCAGCGCCGAGGGATGCAAAGCAAGAGGGTTCACTCAACAAGTCTGACAAGAGGCGTAGGATGCTAAAGCCATTCGAATGAAGACTCCGAATGAAGGCAATGAATAAAAGGTCCTCACCCCCCCCCCCCCCACGGCCAACGGCAAGAGCGAGAGGTTCATCACAAGTCTGATGGAGTTGTTGACTTCTTTCATGACATCGTGCAACTGACCGGAAGAAGCGACCTGCTGCAGATTTATCAATGAATCCAGCCCCTATGCCCAAGCGGATAGAATCAATGTGTCAGCGACGCTGGCTTGGCCGTCAGGCTGTGCGATGCTGGATTGCTGTGCAAGAAGGGCAAGAACAATCCTGAGGAATGCTGCTACTCGGCCACCAGTTGGCAAGGCGACGAGCCGCTGGAGCAACATCAGAGGCGCCAGAATCCTTAGGCCAATAACCAATAATAATATGTCTTCTCCCCTTTGCGCCTGCTTGGCGAGAAGGCAGCCAGTCCATCATGGTTGCATCTCTGTGACCATAAGAGCCAGTCAGCTGCAGGATGGACGAAGGAGGTGCCTAGTTCGAGGTCATCGATTAAGGGCTAGGCAATCAAGGAAGTCACTGCCTAATCCGAGCTTGACGCAAAGATTGAACGCAACTAATATCGGGATGAGCATTACAGTATAAAACCCGCCATGACTGCATCTGCTTCTCCAGCCACTATGGTCGATGCATGCATGACTGTTTGGGGTAAGCCCTTCCAGACTGCGGCAACTCTGCTAAGCCTCTTTTCACATAGCAGTGAACTTATTGATCGCATCTACATCGTAGTCGAATCCCAGCAGCCCCAAGGCTTCTCTATCTCAGCGCTTGAGTCTCTGCTCCCTGACGCGCTTCGAAGAAAGCTTGTATTTTATCAGCCGAAGTATTTCCTTGCAGCACATCGCACGGATTACGATCGTTGTCTCGTGGATGCGGATTACAGGCTCTCAGTCCGGTATCAATATGGCCTTGAGTCTACGGACAAGGCTGCCATGCTTATACTGCATAACGATGTAGAATTTTTCTCATGCCCAATTCTGCCAATCCTTCATCACTTAAAAGACTATGCTGGCATAGGAGAGATCGGACAATGCTGGAATTGCCCGGCCTTTCAAGAGGAGCGTTGCGCCCCCTTGAGTTTTCAGGAGTTCATTGATAGCAAGCCTGCCTACTCTGAGGTTAAGCGGATGATTCTTAGGCACCCAAAGCTTGGGGCCGGTCGATCGTTTAAGCTCATCAAGAATGGCCTTTGGCCTCGAGATCAGCCTCTGCCAATGCCTGAATGCAGGCTCAATGAATTTTGCTGTCTTGTGGATGCAGATATTTATAGGAAAGAGGTTATCCCACATGGAACGATCCCCCCCATTGGCAGTAGCTTCTTTGTGGATACTGGAGATCGGTGGTTTAGGGAAATGGTGCTGAACGGCTACAAGTTTAAGCATCATAGTCATCCCGAATGGAAACACGGATATGTCGCCAATAGGGCAGGCTTCACGACCAAGACAGTGAGAGGTCAGCAGGATGCCAATACCCAATATGTCCTAGGAGAGCAAGCTGCCAAGAACCATTTATACTCAAAATATGGAGTCAAGCCAAGCAAGTCATATTTCCCTCTGGAGGAATAGTTTTTGCTATTGGGGCTTTGGCTCAGGAGCGGTTTCAACAATTTTTCACAGGAGTCTATCCGGTAATCTGCAGCCGCCTCATGAGCCACTGACTCCGTAAACGGTATGAAACCCTCTTTTGCATGGAGACATGATTGACAGCCAGTTATTTGGCAGAAGCGGATTGGGTGCATCTTAAATCTGAGGTGGATATCTGTTCCCGCGCAGAGGTGACAAGTTCGACCTTCAGCAACTAATTCTTGAATCGACCACCATCCCCAGGTCTTACTTGAATTGACAATCGAAAGCGGCACCGACAGAGCTGGACTCGATTTAATCGCCACAGCAGATCTCGGATCTGTAAGCGCTGCGAGAAGAACACTCAGACAACTCCTTCGTGCGTCTTATAGTCTGCTCGAAGTAAGAAGGCTGGGCAGCCAAGCCACTGATAAACAGACGGGAAGAGATCGATCTCCCGACAGCCAATGGCTTGCAAATCAGGTTAGCCACCGCACATTAAAACTCACAAGCTGCCATATCTAGTATCAGCCTTGCTGCAACCCTCGCACTCCTCCTGAATCTTTGCCATATAAACAATGAACAAACGATCCGTCACAGTTGTCATCGTGGGTAGTCCAATACCATCCCATCCCAGTACTACGTTGATTGAAACTGTTATCGATTCGTTGTCACATCTGGGACTGGATCGGGGAACCAGTATTCTGCTCGCGCATGACGCCATGCCTCCATTGGATATGGAGTGTGAAGACCCAGAGAAGTGGGGTCATATTGTCAACGTGGGAGAACGATATGATGATTACTTTGCCAACCTATCAAAGTCAAAAAGTGTTCGGCGTGCCCGTGCAAAGATATTGAGAGCACCCTCGTGGGGGCACCTTTCTGGGACAATCAAATATGCCTTGACATTTGTAAAGAGCAAATACGTTCTAATCATGCAGCATGATCTGCCGTTCATCCGCGCCATTCCTCTAGGAACATGTATTGACGCTATGGAGGCCCATCCTCGGATACGACACTTGCGCTTTAACTGGCGCCGTAATATTCCGGCTGGTTATGACGCATCTGGCCCTAGAGGGGATGCAAAGCAAGAGCGCCCCGAATTTTTTAGTCAACTACAGTTCCTGCTCCCAAATGCTTCACATTTTAATGTGATGCAGACACTCGGCTGGAGCGACATTAACCATCTGTGCAGAACTACGTATTACGAAGAGGTGATTCTGCCGCTTCTTGATGGGCGCAAGACAGCTCCTGAGCACTTGGTGAACAAGTTTGCATGCAAGGCAACCCATGGCCTGTTTGGTACATATATCTATGATTCCTTTGAGAGTCCACCAGCGATCAAGCATTTGGATGGCCGCTTGTTTGTGGATTCCTCGAGCAATGCATCCAAGTCCTTGTAAGCCTAGTCAGTCTCGACAAGCAACTTTTGGAATGCCAAGCCAACCTAGTGTCCCTTTCAGGGGATTTACGACCAACGTCGCTGCCGCTTCTTCAGGATTGAATCCGCTGCCGTGACGTTAACCCCTTTATCGCTCCAGGCTTTGTGAGCGGTTGGTCATGGTCATGCGGCAGCTCCCTGTTGACCTGCCTCCAGGGGCATACACACCTGGAGGGCTGAAGGCGGCCGGGAAGTACTTCTTCCTGGCGTTGGCCAACGATCGGCCAGGATCTGCGCCTCTGGGACTGTGGAGCTGCCCGCAGCGATGCCTGAGCTTGGCTTTCTCGATCAAGGCGACCTTGCTGCCTGGGCATGGCGTTCAGAAGCCCGGTAGTGCTTCCGCAGAGCCACGACGACCCTGTCGCACCGAGTGTGCCGAGGCCCCCGGGTTCAGGAAAGATGTCACCCCTCTCATCCGTACACCCGGGGGCTTGAGGAGATGACCAATGCGTCGCTACAGCGAGGCTGTCAAGGCTGATGTGAGGAGGCGGATGAGCCCGCCGCAGAGGCAGAGCGTGGCCCGGATTTCAGAGGAGCTGGGCATCCACGTGATCACCCTCTACAAATGGAGGAAGACGTGGCGGTTGCAGGGAGAGGTGGTGCAGGCATCCGAGAAGGAACCAGAGGGCTGGAGCGCTGCCGACAAGTTCACGGTGGTGCTGGAGACGGCCGAGTTGAACGCCACCGAGCTGGGCGCCTACTGCCGCGAGCGGGGGCTCTTTCCTGAGCAGGTGAGCCGCTGGCGGCAGGCGGCCCAGGATGCCAACGCCAAGCCGGTGCTGACGATGGCCGAGCAGAAGGAGCTCGAGAAGCTCCGCGCCTAGGACCAGCGGCAGATCAAGGCCCTCAAGAAGGAGCTGCAGCGCAAGGAGAAGGCCCTGGCGGAGGCAGCGGCCTTGCTGGTGCTGCGAAAAAAGTGGGAGGCCTTCTGTTCGGAGGACGCGGAAGGCTGACCAGCGCCGCGCACCGGCGGAAGGCGATCGAGCTGATCGGTGAGGCCAATGCCAGCGGCGCCACCCTCAGGGCTGCCTGCGGGGAGATCGGCATTTCCCTGCGCACTCTCAAGCGCTGGCGGCGTGCCTTCCTGGGTGATGGGGACGGTGAGGACCGCCGTAAAGGCAGCCCCCGCCATGTCGTTCACCGCCTGAGTGAGGAGGAGCGCCAGCGGATCCTGCTCACCTGCAACCAGCCGGAGTACGCCTCGCTGCCGCCTGGACAGATCGTGCCGGCCCTGGCTGACCAGGGGTTGTTCATCGGCTCAGAGGGCAGCTTTTATCGGGTGTTGCACCAGGCAGGGCAGTGCCACCGCCGCGGGCGTGCCCGGCTGCCGCAGGAACCGCGCTCCGTACCGCGGTTGAGAGCGGATCGCCCCAATGCGCTCTGGTCGTGGGACATCAGCTTTCTGCCGACCACGGTGCGGGGTGTGTGGCTGTACCTCTATCTGGTGGTCGACGTCTGGAGCCGCAAGGTGATGGCCTGGGATGTGGCCGAGGTGGAGTCGGCTGAGATCGCGGCGGATCTGGTGCAGCGGGCCTGTCTAAGGGAGCGCTACCGCCGGCCCAGCGGCTTTGGCAGCCACCAGTGTCCGCAGACGCCCCTGATCCTCCACGCCGACAACGGCAATGCCATGCGTGGGGCGACACTGGAATCACGGCTGGAGGAGCTGGGTGTGCTCAGATCCTTCTCCAGGCCAAGGGTCTCCAACGACAATCCCTACTCGGAGTCCCTGTTCCGCACGCTCAAGTATCGGCCGGATTACCCCAGCCGACCATTCTCCAGCAAGGCGGAGGCCTGCGAATGGGTGGCGGCTTTTGTGGACTGGTACAACCACCAACACCGCCACAGCAGCATCAAATTCGTCACGCCTCACCAGCGTCACAGCGGTACCGCCACCGCAATCTGCCGGGAGCGAACCCATGTCTACGAGAAGGCCCGTCAGGTCCATCCAAGACGCTGGAGCCGATCCACTCGCTGCTGGCGCCAACCCGAAGAAGTGTGGATCAACAAGCCAACAGAAGAGCCCGATCCGATCCTCGCGATACCCTTAAGCGCGGCCGCCTGAGTGGCAGCCAAGGAGTGACACCTTCCCTGAAAGTCACCGAGGTGCGCTGTGCAGCGCAGCGAGGTTCCAGGCTCAGCAGTGTCCCTTGGCAAGATCCTAATGATTCACAGACGCCTGCGGCTAGAACACTGCCATCTCCATCTCTGCTTCCGCCAGAAGCTTCTACTCCTTCAGAGAAGCCTTCGGCTAGTGTGCCGTCCCGGAAATAACATCTAGAATACGGAGTGTTTCCCGGGGCGCTCCTTGGCTCTTGGTCGTCCGATGCCGCCGCTGGTTCTCAGCGACGACGAGGTTCAGCAACTCCAGGCTCTCGCCAGCTCCCGTTCACTGCCGCACTCCATCGTCCAGCGCGCCCAGATCGTGCTGGCCTGCGGGGCTGGGGAGACCAACACAGCCATCGCCAAACGGATGGGGCTGACGGGCATGACCGTCGGCAAGTGGCGCAAGCGCTACCGGGAGCTGGGCCTGGAGGGACTGCACGATGAGCTCAGGCCTGGCCGTCCGCGCACCTATGAGGACGACACGGTGGCCGAGGTGATCAACCGGGCACTCCAAACCAAGCCAGCTGATGGAAGCACCCAGTGGAGTGCCCGCTCCCTCGCCGCTGCCACCGGAATCTCCAAAACCACCGTGCACCGCTGGCTGCAGACGTTCTCGGTCCAGCCCCACCGGCAGAAGCATTTCAAACTCTCGACCGATCCCTTCTTCGTGGAGAAAGTCCGCGACATCGTCGGTCTGTACTTTGTCCGGCGACGATTAGATAGGCGGGACCGCGCAACTACATAGGCGGGTCTCAGATCGCGACAACAGGGCTCCGATCACGGTCTGGAGTCCCAGCGATGCCCGCCCCTCTGTCGTTGCGGATCAAGGAGCGGTACATGGCCAGACGGGCCGAGGGGCTCAGCCAGCAGGTGGCGGCCGATGCGGTGGGGATCTCGCTGCGCAGCGCCCAGCGGATCGACAGGGGTGAGCTGCAGCCCCAGGGGCAACAACAACAGCGGGGCCGCCACTGGCGTACCCGTGCCGATCCGCTGGCGGACGTCTGGGAGAGCGTGCTGGTGCCCATGCTGGAGAAGGCACCGCAACTCGAACCCCAGACGCTGCTGCTCCATCTGGAGCAGACGTTTCCAGGCCAGGAGTGGTTTCGCCGCAAGCGCACCCTGCAGCGCCGCGTTGAGCAGTGGAAGGCCCTGCACGGTCCGGCCCAGGAGGTGATGTTTCTGCAGCACCACCAGCCCGGCGTGATGGGCATCTCCGACTTCACTCTGCTCAAGGGCGCGCCCATCACCGTGGCCGGTGCGGTGCTCGAGCACCGGCTGTTCCACTTCCGCCTGCCCCATTCGGGCTGGTGTCATGTGGAGGTGATCCACGGCGGTGAGAGCTTTGTCGCCCTCGCCGAGGCACTGCAGAACGCCCTGGCGGCCTGCGGTGGGGTGCCGGCGGAGCACCGCACCGACAGCCTCAGCGCCTGCTTTCGCAACCGGAACGGCAGCTACGCCGGCGATTACACCAGCCGTTACCGCGAACTCTGCGCCCACCTGGGCGTGATCGCCACCCGCAACAACCGCGGCATCGCCCACGAGAACGGCGCCATCGAGGGCCCGCACCGGCACTGGAAACACCGGCTGGAGCAGCAGTTGATCCAGCGCGGCAGCAGGGATTTCGAGACGGAAGCGGAGTACCGGCAGCTGGTGGCCCAGGTCACCGCCACGCTCAACAATCGCCACGAGGTGGCCGGCAACCTGGCGATCGAGCAACTCCACCTGCAGCCGCTGCCGGTGGAGCGCTTTGCCGACTACGAACCGGTGGTGGTGCGGGTGCGGAGCACCAGCACGATCGAGGTGCGCTCGGTCACCTACAGCGTCCCGTCACGGCTGATCGGTCAGCAGCTGACGGTGCACCTGCGCCACGACCGGCTGGATCTGTTCCTGCGCAGCCAGTACGTGGAAACCCTGCCGCGGCTCCATGGCCAGAAAGGGCAGAAGGCGCTGCGGCGGATCGATTTCCGCCATGTGATCGAAAGCCTGCGCCGCAAACCCAGAGCCCTGCTGCGCGCCCAGCTGCAGACCGACATCCTCCCCGGCGAGAGCTGGCGGCAACTGTGGCGAGCGCTCCTGGCAGCCCTGCCGCCGGATGAGGTCGCCAAGGTCATGGTCGACGCCCTCCATGTCGCCGCCCGCACAGGCGACCTCGCCGGTGTGGAGCGGTATCTGCGCCGTCAGCTGCGCAGCGGTGAACTCAGCCTCAGTTCCCTGCGCGATCACTACGGCCTGCGGCCCCCGAGGGGCCTGGCGGCCATGCCCCAGCTCGACATCCCTGAACACCGACTGAGCAGCTATGACGAACTCCTGGGTGGAGCCCCCCAGCCGGCCGGCGCTGGAAACGGCTCTGCCATCTCTGTTGAAACAGTTGAAACTGGCCCAGTTCCGCAGCCAGTGGCAGGCGGCCGAACAGCAGGCCACAGCCGAGGGCTGGGATCCCGCCAGCTACCTGTATGTGCTGGTGGAGCAGGAGCACCAGCAGCGCCACCAGGCGCGGCTGCGGCGGCTGTTGCATGAGGCCCAGCTGCCGCTGCCCAAAACCCTGGCCGATCTCGACTGGGGGGCCATCCCCGATCTGGACCGGGCTCAGATCGAGCAGCTGGCCCATGACACCGGCTGGTTGGATCGGGCCGAGAACCTGCTGCTGTTTGGCCCCAGCGGGGTGGGCAAGACCCACCTGGCGGCCGGCATCTGCCGCAGCCTGATCGCCCTGGACCGCTCGGCGCGCTTCTACTCCGCCACCATGCTGGTGCAGGAGCTGCAGCGGGCCAAGGCTGACTACGCCCTGGCCAAGGCACTCAACCGGCTGGATCGCTTTGCCCTGCTCGTCATCGACGACATCGGCTACGTGCGCAAGGACGAGGCCGAAACCTCGGTTCTGTTCGAGCTGGTGATGCACCGCTACGAGCGCAGGTCCCTGCTGGTGACCAGCAACCAGCCGTTCAGCGAGTGGGAGAACGTGTTCTCCACCAGTGCCATGACGGTGGCGGCGGTGGACCGGCTGGTGGACCACAGCACCATTGTTCAAATAAGTGGCGAGAGCTATCGCCGCAGGCGGGCCCGTCGCCTGGGCCGCTCCGGCACAGGCTGATTCATCGCCCTGGCCAGGCGTCAATTACCCGCCAACCGCCCCGAGCCCCCTGGCGCCAGCTGCCGGTGATGGGCTCCGCGCTGCCGTCGGACCGTGGGGTCCGCCGGCTCGTGCGCTCCGCTGCAGGGCGCAGGCGGGTCGGCAGGAGCAACGGCCAATGGGCTTGAGGCCTGGGGCCGATCAAAAACCCTGGGGCACCGTGGGGTAAAGCGGCCGGGGTGGACCAGTTTTCGTGTCGCCGGCTCAATTTTCGCTGTCCTCCCCCCCTGCCATGGCAGGGGGGGAGGAGGTCCGGGGGAACCCGCCTACGTAATTGACGCGACCCGCCTACGTAGTTGACACCGGGCAGTACTTGAACCCGCCGGACAAGGCGATGGTGCTCTGCGTCGACGAGAAGACCCAGATCCAGGCCCTGGACCGCACCCAGCCGCTGCTGCCCATGGGGCTGGGCTATGTGGAGGGGGTGACGCATGACTACATCCGTCACGGCACCACCACCCTGTTTGCCGCCCTGGACGTCGCCACTGGGGAGGTGATCACCCAGTGCAGACCGCGCCACCGGCACCAGGAGTTCCTGGGGTTCCTGCGCCAGATCGAGACGTCCGTGCCCGAGGATCTGGACGTCCATCTGATCGTGGACAACTACTGCACCCACAAGCACGCCAAGGTGCGGTCCTGGTTGGCGCAGCGGCCCCGCTTCCATGTCCACTACACCCCCACCTACGCCTCCTGGCTCAACCAGGTGGAGCGCTGGTTTGGGATCATCACCCAGCGCGCCATCCGGCGCGGCAGCTTCTCCAGCGTCAAGGAGCTGATCGCCAGGATTGAGCAGTTCGTGGCGGCCTACAACAAGACCAAGGCACCGTTCAACTGGACGGCCACAGCGGACTCAATCCTGGAGAAACTCCAGCGACTTTGCTTGCAAATCTCCGGGACGGCACACTAGAGACGGGCGTTCTTCTTCTCCAGCTGCGTCCCCCGCCTGGCTTCCTCGGCCTGCATCTCCGTATTGCTGTCTCCAACGGTGGTAGGTGGGCTGTGTCACCTTGCTCACACGGCAGACGTGGCAATGGTCTTTCCCTGGGCGAGCAGTTGCTCGGCGGGTTTCAGCTTGCGGATGATCTGCTCGGCTGATGACTCGTACACACCATGGCCAACTTTCGGGATCCGGTCAGTATTCTAATCGAACTAATATGCCTCTCATGATAAAGTGGCCTGCTGCACTGCACCCTGGCATTGAGTGCTACTCGTCTTGGCTGTCAATCCAGTCTTCGTACTTTGAGGCCATTACGTTCATCGAGTCGACTAGTAGCTGCTGAAGAGGCTTGTCCTCAGCAAAAGCTGACAATAAGTTGCAATAGGCTTCTGATGACTGAATACTGTTGATCCAATCAATGGACTTGTCATGCCGACTGTCCGCTGCGGCAACAAGAGACTTTAGTGCTTCGCCGTTGGGATTGGGACTGCTAATCTTTCTGGCCCCTCCAGTTCTTGATTTCTTCCAAATATATTCAGGCCCTGACTTGTGATAATAGTGCATCACGGCTGCGTCGTTGAAGGCAGGGAACTCAGAGACAGAAGGCACTCTTGCGGTTTGATATTCACCGTATAATCCACCTTCAGAGTTGACGGCAAATGGAGTGTACTGCATTGTGGCCAATGGATGGTGGGGCAGTGAGCACAGGAAGTATCTGGGCTTGAATATGCATTTAATGCTTGAGTTCTTGGCGGTTACGCTTTGGATCCTTTCAGTAATGGGGACCAGACATCTATGATGGGCATCAAAATCCTTGTCAATGCCAGCAAATATCCAGTTCATGGCTATTATATCGCACTCAAGCATTGAGTTTCGGCTGACTTTTCTGAGCCATGAATTTATGCACGCAATCCTCTTGGTTGGCCTGATTGCAATGTACTCGTCAATATCGATCGCGGCACACCACTTGTAGTCCAGAATCTCTTGCGATATTGATAGGGCATGTCGGTATGCTTTGATCTGGGGTGGGGATCCGGGGGCTTCAATCTGATTTTCGATAACACTAATATTGACGCCAAGATTATTTAGTCTCTTGGCTACCTCCAGCGTCTTGTCGTCATTGGAGTTTGTGTATAAGAAAATCTTTTCAAAGCCAAGTGCAATATGATATGCGCACCAACTCGGAAGATAAACAGCCTCATTGCGCGCTGTAGCTAAAATTGCAGCGCCCTTTGATGGCTTTGCCTGAACTCTACTTAGATAAGCAATGGTATTTGTAAGGCCTTGAGGGCTAGAGGACTTGGTCCAGCCATCTGCTGATAAATAATCGTATTCAGGCCCTGCTTTCAGTAGTTCCTCTTTGTTAGCTAGATTGGGTTTGACGGCTGTAGCTGTTTCGCCAAGTCTCCACCTATTCCGGTTGTAGACTACTGATAGGAAGGCTGGGTCATGTGTCTCATACTCTTCTCTTAGATGAAGACCACAAGGTGATGCATTGTCCATATTATGATTGCAGCTCGGATTGGCATGAAGCCGATTGAGGGCTTCTCTGCACTGCGCAATTACGATGTCAGCGATGTGCTGAGGTCCAACAGATACAAGATAGAAGAGTTCAGATGAGCTGCTGTCTTTGGCGTGAAAAAAGATATTTGTTATGAGTTTTCTGGCAGGTGAGTCCTTTTGTGATTCCCTAGAGACCTTCAAGGCAGGCGCTGAGAGCTTCAGCATGTCTTCCTCTCTGGAGATCGTAGCAACCATGCTTCTTCTGTCTCTAAACAACTGCTCCTTAGGTTCTAGAACTATTCTCTCGCAGACCTCTGTGTTAGAGACAAGTATTTTCCTCTGCCAGTCCCCGCCGTTGCTTCCATAAAGCATCAAGGCGTTGAGGTGTGCTGAGCCATTTCTGACTTTCTTTAGCTCAGAACTTGCAATAACAATAAGTGCCGGAGCTGCTCTATGCCTAGTCAAGGCTTTCAAGCTAGTGCCTTGTAGATGTTTTAAGGTGCAAGTGAAATCGGAAGCTATCAGACCGCGGGTACTGCTCATGACCAAGTAGAAGCTGACAGCCTCTTCTCGAATATATGCCCGTCTGCGGTGTCCCTGAAAAGCCGCCCTTAATGTATTTGACAATGACTGTCCTAGATCAATCATCGCTTGGCATTTATCATGCATCTTAGCTCACGGTCGGGCGGATCAGGTTATGCCATGAGTCCCCAGCTGCTACTGCCAACATTGAAGCTCGGCAGAGTCGCTTCCATTCTGTGCCCGGATGCTGGTGTACTCACAGCAATCACCATTCTTCAGCTGTGTGGCCTTGTCGGGTTGATTATTGAGAGATTCACTTAAAGCTTGTTGGGGGGGCTGACCGTACACCCTCTATCTGAGAATGGTGCCTTTCTCTGGACAACCTGGCCCCCAGGCTTCGTTAACCCGGAAGGGTGGATCAGGGTTAAGCTCCACTATAGATCGGTCGGGAGTTCTTCCTCCCCAACACCTTGAGGTCTTGCCGGGTAGTTCCCTCCAGAGGATGGGAGCTGTGCACATTTCAGCCTCCAAGCCGACGCTGTAGGCGCGCAGGGCCGCCTCTACTCGGATTCGCCGAGAAACCCTGCGGCTCCATGCGTGAACCCCCCGCTCAAGCCTCTCCACCAGAATGTTGTCGTCATAGCCCGTTCTTCCTGAGCAGATGATCCTGACCTCCTGCTCCTCTTGCACGGCCACAAAGTCGGCGGAGGTGAACTGCCAGTCTGGGTCGGAGTCAGGGCTGATTCAAAGTCAGTCACAGGCTCTCTTGTCGCGGCTGCGACCATGGGTTGAGGTCGGCGGAATGGCCTCCTCCCTGTGCTCGAAAGCGCCTCTGCTGCAACCGATCTCGATCTGATCAGCTACCTCAAGGCGATCCCGGACGCCCGGATGCGGCGTGGGGTGCGGATTCCGGCCTGGTATCTGCTGCTGGTGGCCGTGCTGGGGATCCTGAGCCGCTGCTAGAGCTTGCGGGATCTGGAGCGCTTTGCCATCCGCCACCACGGCGTGTTGACCGAGGCACTGGGCCTGGAGCTGAGGCGACCGCCATCGGATTCCTCGTTCCGCTACTTCTTCCTACAAGTGGACGTGGCGGCACTGTGCGCGGCCATCCGTGACTGGACGATCGCCCAGATCCACGGTGGTGCAGCTGATCTCGACCAGCTGATCTGCGACGGCAAGACCTTGAGAGGATCGATCGAGCCCACCGCCGGTGGCGGGTCGGCGTTCATTGCCCAGGTGACCCTGTATTCGGCTGCCCTGGGCGTGGCGATCAGCCAGGCCTGCTACGCCACCGGCCAGAACCACGAGCGGGCGGTACTCAAAAAACTGCTCGGTGAGCTGGATCTCGAGGGTGTGCTGATCCAGGCGGACGCTCTCCACACCCAGAAACCGTTTTTCGGCAGCTCACAGAGCAGGGGGCCGACTTCCTCCTGACCGTTAAAGCCAACCAGAAGACGCTGCACCGCCAGATCCGTAGCCAGTTTCAGGGGAAACGCCAGATCCCTTTCGTGGCAACGAATCAGGAGATCAGCCATGGTCGCGACATCACCTGGACGCTGCGGGCCAAACAGGCGCCGGAGCACATCTTCGAGGCCTGGATCGGCACCAGTTGGGTCGTCGAGGTGACGGCTACCGGCACCCGTGACGGCAAGCCATTTCAGGCCACCCACCTGTTTCTCACCAGCCTGCGAACGACCCCAAAAGCCTTGCTGCAACTTGTGTGAGACCGCTGGAGCATTGAAGGCTGGCACTGGGTCCGGGACACCCAGCTCCATGAAGATGGCCACCGCTACCGGGGCAATGGCGCCGGAGTGATGGCGGCGCTGCGTATTGCAGCGATGAACCTCTTGCGCCTCGCAGGTTTTCAGTCAATCCGCGCTGGAATGCAGGCGGTGATGCATGACATCACGGCGCTGTTGGCGATGGCGCAGCACCAGCCTCTGCTGAACCCGTGCTGAAACTTTGAATCATCCCTGGGGTCGGAGTGGACGATCTCGGGTTTGCGACCACGCCCAGGGCCATCTTCAGGGCATCCAGACGGAACTCCGTGTCAAGGCTCATGGAGCTCTTCCAGTAATGCACGTGCCTGGAGTGGAGATCCATGATCGCCCCCAGGTCCAGAAATCCTTGTTGCAGCGGTCTGGAAGTGATGCCGGTTGCCCATATCGGATCAACTGCCGTGATCTGCTTCGGATCCTCCAGACAGAGAGCCTCGATCCGCGCCATCATCCGCAGCGTTGATTCATGCACCGGTGTGCGCCGTCACCAGACCGTGGATCGACGCAAGCCCAGCAGGGCACACTGACGGTTGACACGGAGCCCGGGGTGGCCGTGCTCGACCAGCTTTCGGAGTTCATGGGCATCAAAGCCGCTGAGATGTTGTCTGAGCCGCTTCAGCTTCATCCGCAACCAGCCGACCTGCTGGATCAACACCGTCTCCTTGGCCTGACTCTCGTCCTTGGCCTGGATCATTTCCATCGGGGGAACCGCTCGCTGGCACCCCCCAGCAGCAGCTTCTTCCCTGGGCTCACCTGGATCGTCTTGCGTCTTGTGGCCACTGATCGCCTCCATGCCGACCCTGTCCGTGAACTCAGGGGTGTGGGTACGGCGCTTGCTCAACTCCTTCGGAGAAGTTGGCGCCTAGGGTGGGTCCCCCTTTCAGCGGCAGTGCCCCGCCTCAGAGGTTCACCATGGGACCTTTCCTCGCAATGCAGACCAGCTCAGCGGGCTTGGTGATGACGCACTGAGCCATCTGTGAGTCGTGCCGCTAGTGCTTCCTGGTAGTAGTCCGTTGCAGATCCTCATGCCACCAGAGCCGTTACAGCTGTTTGTGGTGCATAATCCAGCTCTCTCGCCGCAGCTGGTGCCAGGACATGGGGCGGCTCCAATGGTTGTGTGCAGCTGCCACCACACACAGGCACTGCCGCAGCGTGCCCTCCTTGATCGAGACGGCCTTGCGGCCCTGGCGCTGCGTGCTTCGGTACTACTGGCCCACCACCCGGCAGACCTGACGTTCTGCGCCCTGCCAATGCTTCTGAAGGATCACGACGGCCTAGCGCCGACGTTCCGGGATCCGCAGTCTCCATCGTCAGGGTCCTCCTGCTTCGCAGCCGCTTGGAGCCAGAGCATGGCCTTCTTCAGCTCCGCCACCGCCAGCAGCATTTAGAGCCTGGCTTTCTTCTTTCCCAGCTGAGTCTGCCGCCGGGCTCCATCGGCCTGCATGCCGCCGTATTGCTGCTCCAGCAGTGGTACAGCGGCTGCATCAGCTCGATCACGTCGCAACCATCGACGATGGTCTTGCTCTGAGCAATCAGCTGCTCAGACGTTTTGAGCTTGCAGATGATCTGCTTGGCTGTGTGCTCAGTACGTTTCATCGTGGAGTCTTTGGACCAGCCTGAACTGCTGAGGACTGACATTCAGCCTGGACCGGTATTCGGGCTTCACGTCATTACCCTTCGCCTACGAGGCCTCCATGAACGATGTGTTCCCTAGATATCTGCAGATCTACAAGGGACTTCGATGCCACATGGACCTGGGTTGCCTCAACCCCCAAGCAGCGTCTGGCTTAGCTACTGGCATGAACACCCTGATGGCAGGCCCAGACCTAGGTAGTTGTACTTGTCTTGTATAGAATCCTTCTTGATTGTATCTAGCGAATATAATACCCATGCTCAATACCCGGATGGCTTTTGCCTCCACTCGGCTCGGCGATATGGTCTGCCAGACGTACATTATGTCCACCATCTCTAAGCAAATCGACAGGATTCACGAGTTGCTTCGCGATAACAGAAGATAGGCATACTCAAGCTTGGCTAGCATAGCCTTGGGCGATACAAGTGCATGCTTGCCGAGCACGACTTCACAATAAGACTTGAAGGTAAGAAGATCAGAACTAGTCCATTCATTATGATGTAGAAGTTGGTTCAGCCTTGAACATACTCCATTGTCTGCGGCAGTGACAGGCCTCTTTTGTGCGATCGAAACTATCTGCTTCATATCAGCCACTTCCATGTGATCTTCAAACGTCACAAGCTTGCATCTTATGCCAAGATATCCAGCATAAAAAAGAGGGGTAGAGAGACCACAGAAATAGCAAGAGGATGAGATCCTGAGCAATGAGTATAGGTTAATCATGAACTCAATTCCAAGTTTGTGATATGCACGCCAAAATTCCTTCTCATTCCAGGGATGACGGGCGATTGCATTATGCATGCAGCATGATATCTCAAAGCCAGAGTCTTGATAAGCAATATGATTGCCAAGAAATATGTCATAGGGATGCAAGCATACGATTCCAGCTTCAAGCTGTTCTTGTACAATCAAGTAGGTAGCAAAAGCGCGGTGCTCTGCTAACGGAATTAGTCGATTTGGCAGCGAGTGAGGAGCGAAAATAACCGGGGTCAAGTTATTACGCCTTTCCTTAATGCAATCTAACGTGTCAATAACTCTCTGCTCTATGTCACTAAGCCTTAAGCGAGAAGGCAAGACAGGATCCGTACCACGAGTGCTGTCAACCTTGCTGATTAGCCGGAGAAAATATAGGAACGGAGACCCAAGAACATCAACAGTAAACCTAGAGCTATGTTCATTCGCAGCATCTAATGCTTTCTGGTTCCATGCCCAGTACGAATGTATAACTTCTCTGTCGTACCACTCTCTTAATTCGTAGAAGTCTTGTGATAATCCAATGGTACCATGTTGGATTATGTATGGGAGTGGCTGATTAACCGGATAACCCGAATATCGACGGATGACGGAAGAATGGCCATAGAACGAATTTACCCCTGCACACTTGACGATTTCTACCCCTTGAGCTCCATAGGGATCTGACAAAGTGGGTAGAACGGAATCTGAGTGGCTACATTTCATCTTTGATAATGAGGTAATGTCTGAGTCTGGAGATATGCGGCCTGAGAGAGAACAGGCTGCTAATAGCTTTCGCGCAAAATTAGCAGAACAGGTATCGAACTTCGCCTGTATCGGTATAGTCTAGAACTTCGTAATCTGAGGTATAGGACGCCAGATTCATATGGCCTGCCAACCACAAGAACATTCTCTCGTAACCATGGGCGAGAGTCTCATCAAGTTGTCCATATTCCTCCTGGAAGAAAATGGGAGTGAAATGGTTTACAAGCTTTCTACATACTGACCTGCCAATCCAAAACATTGTGCCGGCAACGAATGATGTTGGCTCCCCAGACTTGCTGCCAGAATAGAAATCTAATAACCTATCAACCCAATATTGATTGCCACCAATATACTCCTTAAGGTTGACGATATGACCTGATGGAGCTAGAAGTCCGAAGTGATCACAGTTGTGGCTTTCTAAGAATCGCAGAAGTTCTTCTTGTCCATTTAGACTGCTCGGCAGGAGCTTTTCGGTAATATCATTAAACCAATCTATCCCATCGGATCTATGATGTGAGGCTTTACCATGAATCTTGCAGATATAATCGTATTCTATGCCAAGATCATGAAAAATGTTCAATAACTTTATAAAGGGCCCAACGTCTCGTCCTCGATTTTCCGTGACAAAGAGACGAGCGTCAGGAAGCACTGCGAAAATCTTTGCTGCTCTTACACAAAGACCTTTAGGATGAGTCGTAACATATATGTCACATATGCCAATATAAGGCTCAAGTCGTTTTGCTACCCGATCAATGGATTCATCGTAATATATATGCGCAACTATGGCCCGAGGTAGTGTTGCCTTCCATTCAAAAGACTCTTCTTCTAAGGCAAAGTGCAGACGAGCATCTCGTACTGCATGCAAGTATTCATATCCGTAATGCCTATCTGGCTCAAGGCATGCACCTTCAGCCCATTCATTCCAGGCGTTTACCATAGTAAGACCTAAACTATTATCTAAGCTTGTTGACCTGATATTGCTGGTGAGCCAGTATTGAAATTCGTCTGGCGTTCCCCCTACAAATGCAGCCCAGCCTTGCTTCTTTCTTGGAGAGCTGTCCCAGGCAGCGAAAGAAGTTCTCACAACTTCACTCGGGTAGTCCATTGAATGATTCTCGTCTACCATAGACATGTAGTCAAGAATAATGTAGTCATTGCTGGTTGGACGCAGAATCTTGGGTGGGGGCTTTGATATAGTCATCTTCGAATAACCATTCGGGGGAAACTGTAGTATCAAATCTGCGGAATATAGCTTTGGTGACTTATCATAGGGTAGATATTGAACGATTCCGATCAGAAGCTCAAGGTTATGGTGGGCGCTGAAGTATTCTCTCAGGCGGCTGACCCACTCGTGAAAGTCAGGGATGCTGCTGGGTCTATAGATATAAAAGACTGCCTTGTTGTCGATGCGATAATAGCTCGGATGAGTAAGATATTGTGCAATATCTCGGCAAAAGCGCTCACAGTCCTCATCGCCGTAGGATTGAGAAATAATTACATCATCATTTTGGCCATCCCAGTTCCGAGTCCAGTTCTCATTGGCCCACAGCAATGTAAAACTCTGATCACTACTGATCCTGGAGATAAGTGAATCTAGAGGCTTTTCCAGGACTCTCTTGCCTTGGAACCAATAGAAGTAAAAGCAGAAAGAGTCGACTCCATATTCTTTGGCTAAAATTGACTGATTGGAAAGGTTCTCATCAACTCTTAGGTCGTAAAATCCCTCCAGAGGAAGCTTGGGTTGATTGTGGCCCAGGAAATATGGCAGGGCTTTGGTAACATTTGTCCATTCAGTAAACCCCTTCCCCCAGTTTTCATCATTCTCGGAGATTGGGTGGTATTGGGTAAGATAATATGCATGGACACTTGGCGTCGAGCTGATTAGACTTTGGACCCTCTTGGCGCCACTTGGATCAATGTCGCACGGTTTGTTGTATCTACTGTTGGAAGGGCTGAGGCCACCTTCCATATTCTTCAATAATACGCTGCAAGGATAATTATTTTTTAAGATCTTGCCGACAGGACCATTGGAATCGAGATCTAATGATGCGGCTAGATCTGATAGCAGCTTATGCGGAAATCTTCGTGAAGGGTCATGTCCAAGTTTCCAGCCTCTTGTAAGGTAGTAGTAGTACGCATCTTCAGTGCCTGGGATCGACCTCCAGTACCGTCCAATGTAGTACTGATAGTCAAAAAACTCGCATGGTGAGTGGCCATCATGCCTGCCTTCCGACACAAAGAAATCGAATGAATTTATTTCTTCTTCGTCGTCATTCTGAACGTTGTAATTAAGAGCGTAATAGTCACTGTCAAAGCAGCTTCTTATCGTTTCAATCTGAACGGCATCTATATCCTTTGGCCGTCCATGGCTAAATGAGTACCTATTGGATAGAAGACTTGCTTGGCTCCTTTCCTGTAGAAGCTCAAGCAGTTTGTTGACTAACTGGTCATTCCAAAGAGTCGCTTCCCGAATCTCAGGCACTCGCAGCAGGCGAGGAATCATCTGAATAAGCTGCGGCTTTGCTAGTACACCATCAGCATTCGTCAGAAACTCTATAAGTATGGAAGTGAAAACCTCCGGTGTTGCAAACATGTCGACTTCTTTCGCCTTCAAGCCTAGAGCCTTTAGGTCAGACTGGGCAGGCGGGTAGTAATACTGTTTTTTCCCATGTGGTGCAGATTCCAGTCTTGCCCAGTGTGTCAGAAACTTTGAAGGACACTTGCCCAGGGCTATAAGTCGCTGAAGTCTTCTCTGGTAAACTCCATAGTCATAGCGTGCCTTTAGATCGCAGAGTTGATAGTGGACTTGAAAATATGCGAAACCACTTACCCCATTCAATGATGCGCGGCTTATGCTGTTGATCTCAAGAAAGAAGTCCTCGTCAAATGCTTCTTTTGCTTGAACTGATGAGTGGCTGTCCAGATGTTGAATCATGGCCGGATTGCTATTAGTCCTTTTGGGTGATCATTATTTCGATCCCGGGCTTCATGTCTGTACCAAGCGAGCCATGATCCTCAAAAGTCGTGATATTGACGACGCCGCCATCCGCAATGTCTGCGCTGTAAGCTTGCTCTCTATCTGGCGCATGTTCTCTCTGTCTCTGTACCATCTGAGTTTGTGCTCAGTGCGTGACAGTAGAACAAAAAGATACTGGTTGTCCTTTTCCAGTGCGATGCATGAGCTGTAGAGGCCTTCGATAAGTTCTTGCTGTGTCGGCATGCGTGCCGAGGCTTTGGAATCCTGCTTGTCTATTGGCTTGCCTACACCATTGGGAATAGATGTCTCGCGGCAGTGACTAATGATTGACGCAATATTCTCAATCACGTCTTCTTCTAGGCTCCTCCGCGCTTTCTTCATTGTTCTGGTAACAGCTCTGCCATTCTACACTGGCTCTGCTAGGCCAAGGGGCCCCAGGGGTTGAGCCCAATGACTGGCGCTCTCCGAGTTGCTAAAGACATGCTAATACTCATGAAAGGCTCTAGGCATTCGCAGGCTGGCGAGTTAACCCTGCGCCTGGGATTGTCTTCTGAAACGGCCTCGCCAGAATGGGAGTTGTCAGCATCCCGTACAGGACCAGGCACGTCAGCATCAAACCAACCCCACATGCGACCACACGCTTTTCCGCATGCTGCTAGAGCGCCAGCAGGGCTTCCCAGACAAGGACTGACTACCGGCAGCTGCTGCCCCAGGCCATTGCCACAGTCAACTGTCTCGACGAGGTGGCCGGGAGGATCCACTTCTTTGCCCAGGCCCCCCCCGGTGGTGCGGGTGCGGCGTAAAGGCACGATCGAGGTTCGCCAGGTCACATCCAGCGTTACCTCTCTGCTGATTGGTCAGCTGCTCACTCTGCGGCTCGACCGGCTGGATCTGTTCCTGCGCAGCCAGTTCATCGAGATGATCCCACACCTGCATCAGTGCAGGGCCCAGGCGGCCCCCCTTGATGTGGGTCCCTTCGATTCGACAATCTTTGGCCCCGGACATCGTTAACCCTGGGCGGGAGGCTCACGGTTCGGTCTCCATGTAGACCTCATGGGGAGTTCTGCCTCCTAGTGCACTGTGCGCTCTTGCATGGCACTATCTCCACAGACGGTGGACCAGGTTGATCTCAGCGTCCCAGCCATCGCTGTAGGCCTGCAGGTACACCTCTACTCGGCGTCGCCGGGAAGCCTGCGGCTACGTACTTGGCGTTACGCCCCAGCCTCCCCAGGGGGATGTGGCCGTAGCAGCGCCTTCTTCCAGACCAGCTGATCTTGATCTTCTCTGCCTGCAGCCTGGACACGACGTCCCCAGAGGTGAACTCGATCCCTGGTCAGAATGGAGGATCTGTGGCTTGCGGCCACCCTCCTGAGCCGTCTCCATAGCGTTCAGACAGAACTCCGTGTCACGGCTGTTGGAGAGCTTTCAGTTGAGATCGTGGCTGGTGAAGCGCTTCATGATCGCCACCAGATGCAGCACACCTTTCTGCAGTTGGATGTAGGTGATATCGGTGGCCACACCGGATCCACCGTTGTGATCGTGCTGACAGCCACCAGCCAGGGAACGCGCTCGGATGGGGCACCAGGAACCGCGGGGCGAGGCTTCGCACCCTGTCACGGTTGATCGGGATCCCATCTCTGACCCTTAGCCCTCCATCCGGCGGCGGCGGCTGCAGGGGGCTTCCAGGTCATGGACATTGATCCTGGCCATGCTCTGCAGGGTCGATTCGCGCACTGGTTTCTGTTGGTAACAGACCGTGGATCGCGGCAGGCCCAGCGGGGCATATGGGCGGCTGACGCTGAGCTCAAGATGGTCGTGTTCGTCCAGATTGCGCTGGTCACGGGCATCAGAGGAGCTGAGACTTTCCTTGAGCCACTCCTGCTCCATCTGCAGTCGCCCGATCTGATGAAGCAGCTCCGCCTCCTTGGCCTGACACTCGCCCTTGTCCTTGTCTTCTTACCCCTGGTGAACAGCTCGCTGCTTCCCTCCAGCAGCTGCTTCTTCCACTGGCTCTCCTGGATCGCCTTGCGGCCACTGATCGCCTCCATGGCGACCCTGGCCTTGAACTCTGGGCTGTGGCTCGGCGCTTGCTCAACTCCCTCGGAGAAGGCGGTGCCTACGGTGGGAGGCCCTTTCAGGGGCGGTATCCCGCCTCAGAGATTCGCGATGGGGCCGGTCCAGAAATACCAGACCACCTCAGTAGGATGCCAAGCCAGTGTTGAAGAGCCATGAGCACAAATCCCTATGAAGCCCTTCCTGCAAGCGCTTTTTGGAAGACTGGCGTTACTCAGGAAAACCCTTGCCTAATTGATGGGATTTACAAGAAGAAGTTTGACATTCTGCCGGCCGACAAGATAGCAACCGCGGGCTCCTGCTTCGCTCAGCATATTACGCGCCAACTTAAGCAAAATGGGTACAATATTATGGATGTTGAGCCGCCGCCCCCTGGGCTTCCCTTGAGCCTGCATCAGAACTACGGATTCTCGATGTATAGCGCGAGATATGGGAATATATATACCGTTCGCCAGCTGTTACAGCTCACTCAGGAGTGCGCCCACGAGTGGTCGCCCAAGAACTATATCTGGACAAAGAATGGAAGGTACTATGACGCCCTACGACCTGCGGTTGAACCATCCGGCTGTGATGCACCAGAAGTGGTCAAGAAGCTGCGCAAGTGTCACATCGAGAAAGTTCAAGAGCTCCTTATGAGTCTTGACGTCTTTATTTTTACTCTTGGCCTAACCGAGATGTGGGTACATAGAAGATCTGGGACTGTCTTCCCAACTGCACCGGGAGTCTTTTGCGGCGAGTACGATGGAGCCATCTACCGCTTCGAAAATGCAAGCTTCAAGAGCATCCTGTCTGACTTCAACAAGTTTCAGGATACCTTGAGAAAGCTTAGAAATAATCGACCTTTTAAGATACTCCTCACGGTCTCCCCTGTTCCGCTCACAGCAACTGCAAGTGGTCATCATGTTCTGGTTGCCACAATGCATTCAAAGGCGGTGCTGTTATCAGTCGCCAGTCAGTTGTCTAACAAGCAATCACACATTGACTATTTTCCTTCCTATGAGATTGTAACTAATCCTAGGCTCCATTCCACATCATTTTCCGACAACCTCAGGTCAGTGAGACCCCATGCAGCAGAAAATGCCATGCAGCATTTCTTCAGAGAACATTTGCCGGTCGATACCCTGGGTCTTGCTCCTCATGAGCCCTCGAATGCTGTTGGTTCGATTGACTTAGAAGCAGTCCAGTGCCAAGAAGAATTTATTGAGCTGTTTGCGCAATGAGTAGGATCCTTGCTATTGGATCGAGCCAGCTCGTTGGCTTTAAGAGAGGAGTCGACTCCCTATCAGGCTCTAGCACGCATTCTGATAGTATTGATTTCGCCGGTATGTGGGAGACTGGCTTTGGCTATCTGGAACTAAGCAAAGATGGGCGGATCGAGGCTCCTGATATTGTTCCCCCCAAGAACAACCCGACCAAGGTAAACCTATCCAAGGACTGGAGAATATGGGAGCTTAGTGAGCACAAGACTCCCCTCATCCATGACTATGACTTGATATTCATTGTCGCATCTCCATGCAAGCTCTTTGCTCCCATCTATTATCCCAGGCCGTTCCCAACACTTCTTTCTGCCGAAGTTCTTCACTCTATTATTTTTTCGTGCTTCATCGATCACGCCCGTTTCGACGGCATTAGTCCGTGGATGTTTCGTATTTCGGCAATTATCAGATCACTGGTAACTGCCTGTGGTGACAAGATTGTCTTCATTGGTGCTCCTCTCCCGATCCTTGGGAAGGAAGATATGTTTATCGAGCCGCTTAGGAATGTTCTTGCTTCTGATCATGCGCTTCGTGAGCTCCATGCTGAAAACATAGCAAATATCCGGCTTATCTGTGATGAATCCCTTCGCAGTGGGGTGTCCCCATTCAGAATCATTCTTCCCCCATCCGACCTGTGTTGCGATCTAACCCTGTCTACCCGTGTGCAGTATTACAAGGGTAATAATAATGCCTGGCATGCGAATACTGACTATTGGGTGCGAATCGTAGAGCAGCTCATGGAGCAAGATATTCTTGACCTATGATAAGGCAATGGAGACAAACCTATATAGTTGGCTCTGAAGCCATATAGGTGGTCTGAACTGCCCAAGGAGTGAGTGGATTGGTTGGCTCAATCCCAAAGTCGCACTGCATCATCTCGGGCACTGAACCACTCTGCTGCCAGCGAACCTCCCATCTTGCGCTGTTCCCGAAACCATGGACCCCCCAAAGTCCAATGCAGCAGAGCAGCCTCTTCAGCCATTGCGGCTTCTTGTACATCCACTAGATGGTTCCACCGTTCCATTGGTAATTTGCCTATCAGTGCATCGTCGCCGATCCAGCGGAAGCGATGCAGATCAAGTCCACTGGCACTGTTTACATATTCTGGAGTCAAAGCGTTGCATCGGCTGCAATTGAAGAGCATTAACGAACTCCAGTTCTTCTTCTCGTAACGGCTTTGGACTTCTCCAAGAAATTTCACCTCTTGAGTGGGAACGTGTTCATGTTGAACACACATCACCGTATGGCGGGAGTCGCGGAGCTCCCATAGCTCGGCGATGTCACCACGGCAGAGCATATCGCAATCCATGAAGATTGCCCAACCCTTGAAGCCCATAAGCTGCGGAACCAGGAAGCGGCTGAAGGAGAAAGCCGTGCTCTGGAGGGGGTCGTGCTGGCGCCAGTAGAGGTCTTGAGCCTCAAGTTGAGACTTTACCAATGGAGTGACAGCCAGCGGCATTGTGCTGTGTTGGTATAAGCTATCAATCAGCACATTGGTGGCTGCCCGTTCCCGCGGGTCATAGCCGATGAAGATCGGGATAGGCGCTGTGTCGTGCGCTGCCACAATGGTAGATTCAGGCATCCCAGTTGACCTATAATGCGAGAGGCGTAAGCGCTCCTGTCGCATTCCATCGTATCACCAAGCATGAACAATCAACCGATTGTGCAGCTCGACTGATTCTGTGTCTCGCTACCGGTCCGCTGTTGTACAGCACCTTGGCCAGCAGAGCGCCCCTTGTTGAGCTCCTCCGCTGATCTGAGCGCCGCACCGTGGGGCTGATTGCTTCCTGAGACTGTGATGGTCTAACAGCTCCGCTGCCACGTCACTGGTGTGCGCACGCTGGCTCAGGATCCACGAAGTGCGCTCTTTCACATTGCGTGCATTTGTCAGCTTCTTTGTCAGCAACTGACGTTTCATCTGCAACTGGACCGGCGTGATTGTTACGGCGCAGCCAGATCATTGACCCACAACCGCCGATCTCTATGCCCAGCAGGGGCGGAAGGCATCGCAATCATTTGATTTCTGAGACGTGATTGAGAGTCTGCGCGCAATCTCAGAGAAGTGCTGAGTATCCTCCTGCAGGCGGATTTCCCCTCCACCGACGCTTTCGTTTTCGAGATGGTCCGCTTCATTGTCGACTTGCGCCTGAATCCGCCCGGCTGGGCGATGGTGCTCCGCGCCGATGAGAACGAGCAAGTCCAGCGCTAGGGCAGGGTCCAGCCGCTGCTAGCGATGGCGCGCGGCCATGTGGAGGGAATCACCTACGACTACAGCCGCAGTGCCACCACCTTGGTTATGGGTCTGGATGGTGACACTTGGTGGGGTGCTCACCTGGTTGAGTAGTCCCACCAGGTTGTGCAGCTGACCAGGGCTGCGAGGCCGCCAGGGTCGGGGTTCACCGCCCATCCCTCGGACATCCCCCCTATGCATGGCCATCCCCTGTCCTGCCTGATGCTGTCCCGTGTCAATCAGGTTGACGGGTGGCGTCAATCTGGTTGACCGGTAGAGAGTGGTTGTTCGGAAGCCCGCTGGAGCCTGAGATCGCAGCGGGGATCGTGACCAGGCTGTCGCGGCGCGTCAATCAAGTTGTGGTTTCGGCGGCCATCTCAAGGCGGGTGGGCCAGTTATCGTGTCGCCGCAATGCTTCTGGTGGGCAGAGTGGTTGCTGGCCTCGATCGTGACGGCCATGACGTCCGCGTCAATTACGTAGGCGGGTGGCTGGAGCCGCTGGAAACCCTTGCGGCCGCTTGCTTCTGCCGGTAGCTCTCGCCCTTGATCCCCACGATGTGGCAGTGGTGCACCAGCCGGTCCACCGCTGCCACGGTCATGGAGCCGCTCGGGAAGATCTCATCCCACTCCCGGAACGGCTGGTTGGAGGTCACCAGCAGGGAGCGACGCTCGTAGCGGTGGCAGATCAGCTCAAACAGCACTGAGGTTTCCAGCTCGCTGCGCCGCACGTAGCTGATGTCGTCGATCACCAGCAGGCCGTAGCGATCCAGCTTCTGGATCAGGGCCGGCAGCTCAAAGCTGGCCTTGGCCTTCTGCAGCAGCTGCACCAGGGCGGTGGCCGGGAAGAAGCGGCAGGCCTGGTCCTGCTCGATCATCGCCATCGTGATGGCAATGGCCAGGTGGGTCTTGCCCACGCCGCTGGGCCCGAATAGCAGCAGGTTCTCGGCCTGCAGCAGCCAGGTGTGGCTGCGGGTCAGCACCTGCAGCTCCTGCCAGTGCTTGGGCTCGAGGTGCTGGTGATCAAAGCCATCGAGGCCCTTCTGCCAGGGCAGATGGGCCTCCCGCAGCAGCCGTTGGCGCCGTGCGATCTGGCGGTGGTCGACCTCCTGCTCGCAGAGGGCATAGAGGAACTGGCCGGGGCTCCAGCCCTCGGCCTCAGCCTGCTGAGCGAGCGGCTGCCAGTGGCTGCGGAACCGCGCCAGCTTGAGCTGTTTGAGCAGCAGCGGCAGCGCCGCTTCCACAGCTGCTGAGCGGGGCACCGGGGAGGAGGTGGTCATAGGAGGCCAGCAAGTGTTGGGGGATCACGGGATCAGGCAGGGCGGTGCGGCGCGGCGGCACCCGGAAGCGTTGCTGCAGGTGCGAGAGGGTCAGGGTTTGGCGCTGCTGCGCCTGCTGCAGAAAAGCGAGCACCAGCGCAAATGAGGCCACCCGCACGGCGACATAGAGGGCCTCGACCATGAGCCGGGCCGCCGCGTCACGGTCACCGCTGGCAAGCAGGCGCTGCCAGAAGTTCCACCAGTGCTGGTCGGGGAAGAGGTGGCGCTGGTAGCGGCAATGGAGCAGGGCCCGTGGCTTGGCGCGCAGGCCATCGATCAGGTGCTCCAGATCGATGCACCAGGCCCTCGGGCCATGGCTGCCGGTGCCATAGGCACGGGGCAGCTGGCAGACCCAATCGCTGCCGAGGTAGACGATCAGCCGGTCATGGTGCAGCCGCACCGTGACCTGGCGGCCGATCAGGGTGGGCGGCACCGAGTAGATCACCTGCCGCACCTCGATCGTGCTGGTGCTCCGCACGCGCGCCGTGAGCAGCTCGTAGTCGGCAAAGCGGAAGGCCGGCAAGCCCATCAAATGCTCAAGCTCTTGCTCGTAGCGCCGCTGGCGCGGGGCATTGAGAGCGCTGAACACCTCAGCGAGCAGCTCGCCGTACTCGGCCGGCTCGTCGAAATCGCAGCTGCCACGCAGCAGCAGCTTCTGCTCCAGCCGCCGTTTCACATGGCCGTGCGGTGCCTCGACGATGCCGTTCTCATGGGCCACCCCCCGGTTGTTGCGGCTGGGGGTCAGGCCGTAGTGGGCGCAAAGCGCCTGGTAGCGGGGGGTGATGTCGAGGGCGTAGCTGCCGTCACGGTTGCGGCTGGCGGCCGAGAGCCGATCGGTACGCAGTTCCCGGGTCACGCCACCACATGCGGCCAGGGCGTTCTGCAGCCCCTCTGAGAGGGCCACAAAGCTCTCGCCGCCGTGGATCACCTGGCCATAGGCCCAGCCGCTCCAGGCCAGGCGGTAGTGGAACAGCAGATGGGGAAACGGTTCACCGCGCAGGGTGACGGCGACCCGCTTGACCTTGGTGAAGTTGACGTGACCCCCATTGCTGGTCCAGTTCTTCTGAGAGCTGGTGGGTCGTCAGGCCGCTCTCCACTGCTGGAGGACCTCCAGGGGCGTACGCCCCTGGAGCGCCGAATGCG